>JAAYGX010000028.1 GCA_012735585.1 Tissierella sp. | reverse complement strand
CCTGTTAGTTTTATATATTCATCTACCATCCACGCCATTATTTGTCCGTTCGTATTTACATCTGGAGCTGGTATATCTATCTTTTTTCCTAAATATTTATATAATCCCCTTACATAACCCCTTGATAATCTTTCTAATTCTCCTTGTGATAGTGTCCTAGGATCAACGGTTATACCACCTTTTGCACCACCATAAGGAATTCCTGTTACACAACATTTAAATGTCATCCACACTGATAGCGCTTTTACCTCATCTAAGTCTACTGCTGGATGGAATCTAATACCACCTTTACCAGGTCCTATTGCATCATTGTGAACTGATCTATAGCCTTTAAAAATCTTTGTTGTTCCATCATCCATTTTAACTGGTATAGATAATTCTATAACCCTTTGAGGTTCTTTTAATAATTCATATACTGCTGGATCTAAGTTTAATTCTTCACATGCCATTTCAACTTGCTTTTGAGCACTCTCTAATGGATTTAAATTTTCTTTTGACATATTAATTCCCCCTATATAATTTATAATATTTATCTATTTACACAGTTTCTGCAATACTTAAGTGTTCTATTACTTGACTTGCTAAGGAACAGGATATATATGATTGAGCTTCAGCAGTTCCTGCCCCTATATGACATGTAGCCATAAAATTATTCAATTGAAGTAATTTAGCATCTTCTTCTGTAGGTGGCTCATTTTCCATTACATCTGCAGCAGCAGCAGCTAGTTTCCCTGATACTAATGCCTGGTATAAGGCTTTTTCATCAACTATCCCACCACGACCTAAATTAAATAGGAAACTACCATCTTTCATTAAATTGATTTCTTTTTTCCCAATCATATGATGTGTTTCTTTCGTTAACGGTGTATGGATAGTTATTAAATCAGCTTGAGCTAATACTTCTTCTAGTGGTAGTAATTCTACATCTATCTTCTTTGCAATTTCCGGATTCAAGTAAGGATCATACGCAACAACTTTCATATTAAAAGCTTGACATAATTCAGCTACTCTAAAACCAATCTTACCCAACGATAATATTCCTAATGTTTTGCCATCTAAAAGATTACCAGTAAATCCTGTTTTATCCCATTTCCCACTCTTTGTTGCTGAAACTGCACTATATAGTTTTCTAACTGTAGCTAATATTAAAGTTAACGCTAATTCTGCAACAGATGTAATACTTCCATCCGGTACATTAAATACCTTTATACCTTTAGACTCTGCAAACTTAACATCTATATGGTTTAATCCAATACCCGCCATTCCAATGACTTTTAAATTTTTTCCTAAATTTATTAATCTCTCATCTACTTGTGTCTCAGCTCTTACTAGAAGAACATCGTAATCTCCTATTAAATGTTCTATTTCATCTCTACTTTTGTTATAAGCTAAGTGCACAATAAATCCATTCTCTTTTAATAATTCAATCCCTTTTTCATCTACTTTCTCTGTTATTAAACATTTCATACAAACGCCTCCCATTTTTAATATCATATTTGTTATAAGATAATTTACAAAAAAAACCAGCTATTAATAGAAATATCTATTAATTAGCTGGATTTTATCTGATTTTTAAATATACGGCTATGTATATTTTTTCAAATAAAGCAACTTATCAATACAAAATATATAATTAAGTAACCTATTATAAAATAATTTCTAGCCTAAGAAATTCAAGAATCCTGTAATTATAGCAGCATTTGTAAAGTTACTAAACATACCACCTACTACGGGTACAATTATAAAAGCTATCTTCGAGTATTCATATTTCTCACATACAGCCTTCATATTAGCCATAGAGACTGGCACAGCTCCCATACCAAATCCAATATGTCCTGCAGTCATTACAGCAGCGTCATAGTCTTTACCCATCAATTTATAAGTGAATAACATTACAAATATATATATAAGTACAACTTGTGCAAGCAATAATATTATTAGTGGTATGGCTAAACTAGTAAGCTCCCACAACTTCATAGTCATTACTGCCATTGTTACGAACAGTCCTAATGTCACATCCCCGATGATACTAATCTCTGGAAGCTGGGTAGGGTTTTCCTCTTTACTAATTTTGTCATATACGTTTCTAACTACAGCTCCACCTATCATACCCATTACATGGATTGGTAAAGTAACATTAGGTAATATAACTTTAAATAAATCTGCCAAATATGCCCCTATCCCCAAAGCGATAAATACTAAAAATGCAGCTTTTGAAATCCTAGCACCACTTAATAATGGTGTTTCTTCTATATCTTCTTCTAAGGCTTCTATCTGACCACTTGTTGTTTGGAGCTTTCTTTTAGCCATTAAACCATTCTTTGTAATCAGCCTATTAGCAGTAGGTCCTCCAACCATTGACCCTGAAACTAATCCAAATGTTGCTGCTGCAACTGCAACAGTAACCGCACCTGTAGCACCCATTTCCTCAGCAATTGGTGCAAATGCTGCTGCGTTTCCATGACCTCCAGTCATAGGTATAGATCCTGTCATTAAACCTATCAATGGTTCTACTCCCAATATACCAGATAACCCAACTGCAACCACATTTTGTAAGAAAGCAAGCAAGGCAGCTAGTACAATAAAAATTCCAAGTTTACCACCACTTTTCTTAATCAAGCTAGCACCAGCTTCAAATCCACTAGCAGTAAAAAATATATTCATAAAGAATGTTTGTAAAGTGCCATCAAATTGAAAACTTACGATATCTGACTGATATAATATAAATGTTAAAGTAGAAAATAAAAGTCCTCCAACTACTGCATCTGGTATACAGTATTTTCTTAAGAAGCTTACTTTTGATCTTATAAGTCTTCCTATTAATAATAAAACAACTGCAAGAAGAAGTGTTTTTGACATGTTCATTTCAATCATTGTATTTAATCCCCCTCATTTTTATTAGCCCCAATGGAATCCATGTAAGACTTATACTTCTGTATAACTAATCTTGTAGCTACAATAATTGCTTTTTGAGACCCACCAAAATATCTAGTCTTTATTTCATTTATTAATTCCTCTGGATCCCCATCATGTAAGTTAAATCCAATAATTAAATACATTAAAAATCTAGTCGCTCCTGCAGATAATAATGTTACAGATACATCCTCGATTACTCCTGTACTCTTATCGATTACAAATCCAATGTTTAGTGAATCATATACTTCTCCAGAAGGAATGCTTGAGGGTAGCTTTGAAGATGCACTAAAATAAACAGACTGATCAGAATAAACCATTAATAAACCTCCTTTCATTCAATTTTTTCAATAAAAAAAACCACCCAAATAATAGTTAAACTATTACTCAGCTGGATTTCATTTGATTATATATTTATACGAAAGTATAATATCACAAATAAAGCAACTATAACTAGTAAAGAAACCTTTAATTGATTATATTAAATTGTATTTATCCCTTGCAAACGTTTTTCCTCGTGGATTCAATATACCATATTGTTAATTTCAAGTCAACACAAATTACCATATTTTTATAATGTTTTTAATTATCATAAATTATGGGATTTCTAGATGAATTTAGCTTTACTCACTCCTGTATTTTATCAAAACTCATATAGTTGCATTGTCGGAAGATGGTAAGGTTAAATAGAAGAACAGAAGTATCAAAAAATAATTTAGAAAAGTATATCCATATAAAAATATGATACAATATAGTAAACATTCTAAACATATCAAAGATAAGGAGTCGATTACATGAAATTTATTTATTCAGACAAAATACCTACACCAAAAGGTCATTATTCACCTGCAGTGGTACATAATGATATCGTCTATGTATCTGGTCAATTACCTGTTGCTCCTGATAAGGAAAGCCATGAAATAGGCACTATCGAGGAACAATTTGACCAAGTAATCAAAAACTTGAAAAACGTATTAGAGGCTGCTGGAAGTAATTTAAGCCATATATTAAGAGTGACAATCTATGTATCTGATATTGAATTATGGGGTAGGATAAACGCTGTTTATTCTGATCATTTTGGCGAACATCGTCCGGCTAGAACCATAGTACCTACAAGGGATTTGCATTATGGCTATCATGTGGAATTAGATGCTATAGCAGCGGTTATAAAGTAATAAAAACTCCTACATTTTTAAACAAAAGTTTATTAATGTAGGAGTTTTTTTATTTCATCTATTATTTATTTTTTAGCTACCCCAGTTTTTACAGCTGCTTCTGCTACAGCTTTAGCTACTGCAGGAGCTACTCTTTCATCGAAAGCCGCTGGGATTATATATTCTTCATTTAGCTCTTCTTCAGATACTAATTCAGCAATTGCATATGCTGCTGCTAATTTCATTTCTTCATTAATCTCTGTTGCCTTAACATCAAAAGCACCTCTAAATATTCCTGGGAATGCTAATACATTGTTGATTTGGTTAGGGAAATCGGATCTTCCTGTTCCCATTACATTGATTCCACCTGCTAGTGCAATTTCAGGTAAAACTTCAGGTACAGGATTTGCCATAGCAAATGCGATTGAATTATCCTTCATACTTTCTACCATTTCTTTTGTTACAATATCTGGAGCAGAAACCCCTATGAATATATCTGTATCTACCATAGCATCTGCAAGAGATCCTTTTTTGTTGGTCTTGTTTGTAGATATTGCTATTTCTTTTCTAATTGGATCTAAGCTTTCATCTTCTTTATCCAGTATACCTCTACTATTACAGATGATTACATCTTTGATACCAGCATTTACAAGCAATTTAGCTATTGCAATACCTGCAGCACCAGCACCACTTATAACAGCAGTTACATCTTCTATTTTTTTATTTACTACTTTTAATCCATTTATAATTCCAGATAATACAACTATTGCAGTACCATGTTGGTCATCATGGAATACTGGGATATCCAATTCCTTCTTTAATCTTTCTTCTATTTCAAAACATCTTGGTGCAGCTATATCTTCAAGATTTATTCCTCCGAAGGATGGAGCAATTTGTTTTACAGTTTCTACTATTGTATCTGTATCTTGACTTTCTAAGCAGATAGGAAAAGCGTCAACGTTTGCAAAAGATTTAAATAATACCGCTTTACCTTCCATTACAGGCATACCTGCTCTTGAACCAATGTTACCTAGTCCTAAAACTGCAGAACCATCAGTAACTACAGCTACCATATTTCCTTTATTAGTATAATCATATACCAATTCTGGATTAGCATGGATTTCTTTACATGGTTCAGCAACCCCTGGAGTATAAGCTAAACTCAAATCTTTAGCATCATTAACCTTAACTTTACTAATAACTTCAATTTTACCTTGATTGTCTTTGTGTAATTTTAAAGCTTCTTCTCTTAAATTCACTATTACTCCCCCTATATTAATAATATTTTAACATTGTCACCTAAATTATAACATACATTTACCAATTGCGTTAATATTCTTTTAAATAAGGTAGTGTTGAACCACCATAGGGCATAACTAAAACCCTTGATTCATCACCTAATTCTTGTACTGCATCATCATAAGCTTCTTGTATCGTATTATATGGTTTCATAAAAATGGATTTTACTAAACAAGGATCCATTTCTGATACCATAAATATTTGAGCTTTCTTTAGTACCAAGGCTATTGCAGCAGCCTTGTGGCCTCCAAGGGTAAATTTATTCTTAATTCTAGCAATCAATTCATCCGGAGAATTGGCCCCTGTCATCCATTGCTCAAATGTTTCATTACCTAGGCCTTCTTTACATGAACCCACTAAAATGATTATGCCACCATCTTTAATAGCATGCTTAGCATTATCAAGGGCTTTTTGAGTCTGATATAAGTTCAGGTCCTTTGGACCACCACCTTGGGATACGATTACAATATCAGCCTTTCTTTTAAGCTCCTTTTTGTATATTCTATCTAGAAACTTACAACCTTCTCTATGAGCTTCAATAAAGTCGCCAGCTACCGAATGAATAATCTCCTTCTTTTCATTTAAAACCACATTTACAATAAAATCAATTGGACAATACTTAATCGCTTCATTTAAATCATCTCTAACAGGATTATTTACTAGGTTTCCAGCCTTGGCATCTTCTAGGACCATTTTACTATGATTAGCTTGAATGGCACTTGGCGTAGATACACCTGGCATTATAGCTTTAGATCCACCACTATAACCTGCAAAATAGTGAAATTCTATATTTCCAATACAGATTCTCTTATCGGATTCGGCTACAACTCTAAATATATCAACAGGTGTCCCGCCTTTAGTCATACCCATTCGTACACAATCATTAGCATCAGAATCTATACAGCTCACTTCATTGTATACTTTTTCACCGACTAGTTGTATCATTTCTTCCTTTGTATGGGGTCTATGACTACCTAGGGCAAAAACCACAGTAACATCCTCTTTATTAACTCCTATTTCATAAAGCTCATCTAATATTGAAGGAATAATCTTGTAACTTGGTAATGGTCTAGTTACATCACTTGTTATTATTACAATTTTTTCACCTTTCTTAACTATTTCAGATAACTCCTTAGTTCCAATTGGGTTCTGCAATGATCTCTTAACTTCCTCAGCACCAGTTAATCCAAGTTCCACCTTGTTTGGCTTTAGTATATCCATAATAAGTTTGTCTTGTATTTCAATTTCTTGTGGTCTATATCCAAATCCAATAGTTAATTTCATTTTCCTCACCTCCATATTGGATATCTATATTAAATGCAATATCCATGCCAACGTTCCCTTGAGTATTTTATACTTCCGTGTCCAGTATTTGAACAATCTAGTGTTCAGCTGTTGTTTTTATGTACAATTAGATTGATAATTATCAAACAAAATATCTTCATCATTATATAGATTTCTATTTTAAAATAGAATTTATAACGATGAAGATATTTATGAATTAGCTATTTAACTTCTTCCAAACCGTAGTCCTACTAATACCAAGTTTTTCAGCTAATAATGTAGCATTATTATTACACTCAGCATATAATTTTTGAAAAATTTCTTTTTCCATCTCATCCTTTGTGCCCTTCTTAACAATGAGTGAATCCCCATCTATAGGATTACTTATATCCTTATCATGGCCCTCTATTAATTCTTCAAAAATTGTTTCTATTGGAACATATTCCTTTAATAAGCTTATTCTTTCAACAAAATTCTGCAGCTCTCTTACATTGCCCGGCCAGTTATATTCCTCTAACTTAGTGGCAAGTTCCTCACTAATGCTGATAGCTTTGTCACTATATTTACTAACGAAGTAGTCAAATATCAGTTTTACATCACCTTTTCTGTGACTTAAAGGTAAGGTTTCCAACTTTAAAACATTTAATCTAAAATAGAGATCTCTTCTGAAATCTCCCCTCTCAACAGCTTCAAAAAGATTTGTATTTGTAGATGCAATAACTCTAACATCAATCTTAATACTTTTGTCAGACCCAATCCGCCAAACTTCTTTTTCTTGAAGTACTCTAAGTAATCTGGTCTGTAAGTTTAAAGGCATAGATCCTATTTCATCTAATAAAATAGTCCCAGTATGAGCAAGCTCAAATAGTCCCATTCGTCCTCCTTTCTTAGCCCCAGTAAATGCTCCATCCTCATATCCAAAAAGCTCACTTTCAAGAAGATTTTCTGGTATTGCTGAACAATTTACCGCTACAAAAGGATTGTTATTTCTACTGCTGGCATTGTGAATGCTTTGTGCTAAAATTTCCTTACCTGTTCCTGATTCACCTATGATTAGTACTGTAGAATCTGATTTAGCATATATTTTAGCATTTTTAATCATTTCTTTTACTTTAGAATCTTCTCCGATATAATCATAGAATGTGTAATTAGCTACAAGACCCTTTTTATAGATTTCCGTTCTATACATTTTTTCATAATCTTGGATCTTACTAATTTCTTGAAAAGTAGCTACTGCTCCTTCAACTTTATCTTTAACCTTAATAGGTATCCTATTGGTTACTATTGTATTATTATTAAACCTCTGAATCTGACTTAATTGGGCCTGTCCAGTTTCTACAATTTCTAGTAATTTAGTTGTAGGAATATACTCATCAGCCTTTTTACCAATGATTTCATCAGCTCTTATGTCAAATATTCTTTCAGCAGTAGGATTAAAAAAGTTTACAATCCCGTTTGTATCCGCAACTATTATTCCTTCATAAGAAAACTTTAATATATTATTTAATCTTTCAGTCTCCATCATCTGATTCCTAGTTAAATCATATACTTCCAAGGCAGTATTTATTGCTTGTAGAACTGTCTCACTGGAAGTCTTTAATAATATTCCTTTTTTCCCTAAGGCCTCTGCATGTTTAAATGTAGATATACCACCAATAATCACTTCTGCACCCTTATTTATTGCTTCATTTACCATAACTTTAGTTTCTTCAATATGGGTATATGAGGCCATATATATTAATTTTATATCAAATATTTTTGAAATTTTATTGCCTTCAAGGGCAATAGATTTGGGTAAGATTAAACCTATTTTTCTTACATTCTCCAAATATTTCATGGAGTCAAAAAGTGCATAAAGAATATCAAAAGAAGATATCTCACATTTTACTATAGGAATTTTGACCGAATCCTTTATATGTTGATATGTGGCCCCTCTACTAATTAAAATATCATAACCTTTAGCCTCTAACTTTTTAGCAATATGGCCTGCATCTTCAAAACTGCCTGTATATGCGTCAATTTCAACATTCATTTCCTTTGATATATCTAAAACTAAACTGGTAAGCTCTTCGTATGGAGCAATAAAAGCAATCTTCATAGCGCTCTCTCCTAGCATTTTCTTTGCATACAATCCATTACTTTAAATTTACTTGTTTTCTTTATTATATCACAGTAGAATTAGTAAGAAACCCTTTGGATAAGATAATCTTATTCAAAGGGTTTCCATATTGTTTATTACTTAACAAGAAGCCAGTAACCCATATCCAAAACAATGCTCTAGGACCACCAACCCCAATTGCAACATCAACACCAACGATATTTCCGGTACCAACTGTTGCACTTAAGCCTGCAATCATCCCCTGCAATGGTGAAGTATCATCATCATTTTCGTCTAACTTTTTCTTTTTATCGAAGGCTTCACCTAAAGTATTCTTGAAAATAAATCTAGCTCTAGTAATTTGTACGCCACCTATGATGATTGTCAGAAGATTTCCTCCACCAATCAAGAGAAAATTAATTTTATTAGTCTTTTTTCTTAAACCTTAATACTTTACCTGCTTTTTGTGGTTGTGGTTGACCATCATTAACTAAAATCTTTCCATTTACTAACACATAATCAATTCCCAAAGGATATTGAATTGGGTCAGTATAATCTGCAGTATCTATAACTGTTTCAGGATCAAATACTACTATATCCGCTGCAAGACCTTCTTTTAAATAGCCTCTATCGTTTAGCCCAAGAACTTCAGCAGACTTTCCAGTCATTTTATGAATTGCAGTTTCTAAGGTAAATGTGTTTTCTTCTCTAACATACTTCCCTAAAATTCTTGGAAATGCACCATATAATCTTGGATGTGGTTTACCACCCATAATTCCATCTGTACAAACATTATGCTCTGGACGACTCATAATTAACTTAACATGTTCTTCTGTTCCGTAGAAGTCAACCAATCCTACAATGTTTTCCTCTTCAAGGATTACATCAAATATAGCATCAAGTGGATCTTTTCCTTTAATTTGACCAACTTCTATCAGGCTTATTCCTACTACATCTTCATTTTTATCGCTTCCAACAAATGTAACAAAAATACCTTCCAAGCCTGCAAAATCAACAAAGTTATCCCAACCAGGAATTCCATTTGCTATATCTTCTTTCATCTTCTCTCTCAAATCTTGATCCTTAAGTCTTTCCAGCAGTTTATCAGTACCACCATCATGGACCCAAGGTGGTAAAATAACACTCATCATGGTAGATCCAGCCACATAGGGATATTGGTCAAAGGAGACTGTCATACCATCTTCTTTTGCTTTATCTAATCGATCTAAAACCTTAGGAAACTTATCCCAATTATTTTTACCACATACCTTAAAGTGTGAGAAATGCACCTTACAACCACTCTTTTCACCTATGGTTAATATTTCCTCCATAGAATTCAAGATATCATCAGCTTCACTTCTTTGATGAGTTACGAAGATTGCATCTTTATCATGTAGAACTTTTCCTAACTCTACAAATTCATCTGAGTCAGCATAGACACACGGAGGATAAATCATACCTGTTGACATACCAAATGCTCCTTCATCTATAGCTTTGGCTAGATTGTCTTGCATTAGTTTCATTTCACCTTCCGTAGGTTGTCTATTGTCTAAACCCATAGACACCATTCTAATATTTCCATGAGGAGCTAAATAAGCAATATTAGGTCCTAAATCCAGTTGTTCAATTGTCTCTAAGTAATCAGCAACACTTCTCCATGTCCAATCAACTTTGTAATCCCCTTCTAATCCTTTCATGGCTTTTATCCAAGGAGATAAGGTTTCTTCACTAACTGGAGCTGGTCCCATACCATCTTGAGCTACTAATTCTGTAGTAATCCCTTGTCGAATCTTAGGTGATAGAAAGGGATCTTTAAATAGCAACATACTAGAGTGACTATGTGTATCTATAAAACCTGGTGATACTATTTTACCCTGTGCATCAATTACCTGTGCACCCTCAGAGCTTAAGCCTTGTCCAATTTTATCAATCATTCCATCTACTACTAATACATCAGCTTGATATTGTTCTTTACCAGTTCCGTCAATTACAATTCCATTTTTTATAAGAGTTTTCATTTGTCTACCTTTCCTTTCTATAACCTATCCTATTCAGCATCTAATTCTATCGGTGGAGCAGGTTCAACACCATTTTTCCTATCGATATATGAAACTAAGAAAATAACTATGAAAGCTACTATACCTCCTGGAACCATAGAGTTAAGCCCCCAAGGTGTGTTAAGAGCATATATCCAAAGACCGGCCATTACTATACCAGCAATTATTGAAATAAATCCTGCATTTTGTGTTACATTTTTATAAAATAGTCCACAGATAAATGCTGCAAAAGGTCCTGCAGATCTAAGGGCAAATGCTCCCATCATTACAGAAATAATATTTGAAGCAGATATAGCTATAATCATCCCAACAAGACCTACAATTATCATAACCACTCTTGAAACCCAAACTTCCTTTTTATCATCTGTAATTCCCTTATTTATATAAGGCCTAAATATATCATTAGTAAACATAGTAGCTGTACCTATCATATTACCCGAAGCTGAAGATATTGTAGCCGCACTAACTGCAGCCAATACTATTCCCGCTGCTATTCCAGGTGCAAATGTCAATGTAGTTTGGGCCAAGGCTGTGGTCTGCTGTCCTGATGCAAATCCATCAATAAATGTATAGCCTACCAAACCTATAATAGCTGGAACTATAGCATATGCAGCAGATAGTAATCCTGCTAAAATAGAACCAGTCATTGCCGATTTACCATCCTTTGCCGAACAGAAAGTTTGTACAATTTCTTGTCCAGTTGGGAATGTCATAAAATACATGGCTATATAGCCTATGATAGTCGGTATTCCAACTTTTGTTATACTTAATAGATTTAAGTTTTCACCTGTAGGGCCTACTACTTCTCTTGCTGTTGCAAATAAGTTAGCAAATCCACCTACAGCAGGGTTATTTACTATAATAAACATAACTGCTGTCATACCTACTGTAATAAAAGAAACATGCATCATATTTGCTGCTGCTACAGAAGCAAATCCACCGATCATTGTATATCCTATAACTACAACTGTAGTAATGATAGCAGCAGTATTAAAATCAAAACCTGTAACCGTATTTATTACTGTAGCTGTAGCCAAAATTTGTGCTCCTGTCGCCATAAAAAGTGCTGCGATTGATGTAATCGCTGTTATTATATGGGAATTCCTCCCATATCTCATTTTTATGATTTGAGGAACTGTAGTTGCTGATGATCTTCTAAAGTAAGGTGCAATAAAAGATACTAATACAAATCCAATACCTGCTGCAACTACATACCAGCTTGCAGATAATCCATACTGGAATACATTCGTCGCTATTCCCGTTGTTGATGCACCACCTGTATTAGCTGCAAATAATGTAGCTGCTAACACTACTGGTCCTAAGGACTTACCCGCCATTAAGAAATCTTCATTACTTTGATCTTTTTTACTGTTTCTCCATGATACAAAAAATCCAATTCCAATTGTTACTGCCATATAAAGCATAATGATAATTAGAGCGGTGCTTTGTTTATCTTGCATCTTTATAATCCTCCCTATCTTATTATTTTAATAGCATTTTTGTGATACCATAATAACCATTCATTGCCTTAACTAACTGATCTATTTCTATATATTCATCTATTGTGTGGGCTAAATTTTCCCTTGATGGTCCAAATCCAATGGTCTCTATCCCTGCTTCACCAGCATAATGACTTCCATTGGTACAGAATGAATATTGAGTTATTGTAGGATCTAAACCTGCTTCTTTCAATCCTACATAAGCATTTTGTATAAAGTCCGAGTCTTCCTCATATCTCCAACCAGGAAAAAATCTTTCACCAACTATTGTATTTCCTGTCCAACACTTTTCTTCACCTTTGGCATAGGAAACCTTTGCATCAAACTTAGGATCTTCTTGCTTCATTTCTTCCACTAATACCTTTAGGGGTGCTAGAACTCCTTCTAAAGTCTCACCTACCAACAATCTTCTGTCATAAGTAATTTTACAATAGTCTGGCACTACAGATGCCCCCGGGTATGGAGATGATTTAATATCAACTAATTCCAGTATCCCATATCCTAAATATTCATCATGGGTCATTTCCAGTTCTTTAACTTTATTAATTAAATGTGCTGCACTATATACTGCATTGATTCCCTTATCAGGGTTAGCTGAGTGGGCTGGCTTACCAAATGTCTCAAATACAATTTCAGCTCTACCTCTTTGACCAATCTTTAAGTTTAATTCTGACGCTTCACAAATTACTACATAATCAGGCTTAGCGTATTCACTTATTTTTCTAGCAG
Source organism: Tissierella sp. (assembly GCA_012735585.1). Classification (GTDB taxonomy): domain Bacteria; phylum Bacillota; class Clostridia; order Tissierellales; family Tissierellaceae; genus JAAYTL01. Next base: position 17,760 of record JAAYGX010000028.1, on the reverse strand, counting down.
CTACCCCTTCAAAACACTCCTCATGTACTACCCCTGCAACTAGAATCTCTCCTGGAAAATTTCTATTAGTTTGCTTTGCAAATTCATATGCACCTATGATTGAAGCCGCCAATGCACCCTTCATATCAGTTGCGCCCCTACCATAAACTTTCTCATCTATTATTTTTCCCTCAAAAGGATCCACAGACCACTTATCTGGTTCAGGAACATGTACCGTATCTATATGTGAGTCAAACAATATTTTTTTGCCAGGAAGATTCCCCTTAATCCTTCCAACAATACTACCATATTCATCCACATGATAATCATCAAATCCAAGTTCTATAAATGTTTTCTTAAGTACCTCTACAATTTTATCCTCCTCTCCTGAATATGATTTAGCTTGAATTAATTCTTGAGTTAATTTGACAACCTTTTCCCTATCATTAATAAACATATATAATTCCTCCCTTTATATTCACTCATATATAAGTCATACCTGCTGGGCCTGCAAAATCAGGCCCTAATTACCTATAATAATTGCTTATATGGAACTACAATCCCCATCCCAAACAATGTCTATATACTTCTGAGGGTCTGTGTCTCCCTCAGTACTTATTAATAGCACTGTTGAGTTTTCATCTAATTTTAAACATTCTCTTAGGTCTTTATACTCATCTCTTTCCATTAGAAGAGTAATTACCCCTGTTCCAACTGCTCCTGACTCACCTGAAGTTATTTGGGAGTCTCCCTTTAGTGGTGATGCTAATATCCTCATTCCCCTTGCTGCTACATAATCAGGGCAAGATAGATAACCATCAGCATAATCTCTTAATATTTCATAGCTTATAGTATTTGGTGCACCACAGGCTAGTCCAGCCATTATAGTAGGCATATCACCTTCAACTATTTCTCTTTTTCCACTTAGTGAAGATAAATATAGGCAATTTGCGTCATCTGGCTCCATTACAATTGTAATAGGTCTATCTTCCCCAAATTTATCTACTAAATAGCCTAACATTGAACCTGCAAATGAGCCTACACCAGCTTGTAGAAATACATGTGTCGGTTTATCTATTCCATATACCTCCAATTGCTCTATAGCTTCATTAATCAAGCTTCCATAGCCTTGCATTATCCATGTAGGAATATCTTCATAGCCCTCCCATGCTGTATCTTGGATAACTACCCATCCATGTTCCTTAGCCATTTGATCCGAAAGAGCCACTGCGTCTTCGTAGTTTCCATCTATAATAGAGGCATCTGACCCTTCTTTTCTAATATTATCTAATCTAATCTGAGATGAGCCCTTTGGCATATAAACTACCGATTTTTGGCCAAGTTGATTCGCAGCCCAAGCTACTCCCCTACCATGATTACCATCTGTAGCAGTTACAAAAGTAATTTCACCAATCTTTTCTTTTACTTCCTTAGAACGCAGATAGTCAAAAGTAACTTCTGATATATCTACTCCTAATTTATCTGCTATATAATGACCTATTGCATAAGCACCGCCTAATACCTTGAAGGCATTTAATCCAAATCTATAGGATTCATCCTTTAAAAAGATACCTTTAAGTCCAAAATGATTTGCTAAACCCTCTAATTTATGTAAGGGCGTTACTGTGTACTCGTCAAAACTTTTGTGGAATTTATTTACTTTCTTTATTGTAGCTTCCGAAATAAAATCTACACTTACCTTAGGATTATTATTTCTTACATCAATTAAATTTGATTTCATAAGCTTTAGTTTATTAGTCATTTATTTCTCTCCCTTTCTTTTACGACTTTACACTGATATATATTTGCAATTACTATGCCAACTTATCAATAATTGTATTTAATCTTTTCCCAACCTCTGATTTTAAAGACTTATAGCCTATAATATATTTTAAATAAGAAAATATAAAAAAATAAAAGATGTAACAAATTATCATTTTGATAATTGTTACACCTTTTATTCTAGTTCAATTATTTATAAAGCTTGAAAATAGATATACTTTATACATTATTATCAAAATGATAACCGGTTATCATTTTGATAATAATTAAATAGCATACTTCTTTATTTTCCTATACAAAGTTGCTATTCCAATTCCAAGCTCACTTGCCGCCTTCTCTTTCCCTTCCTGACTGTCACCAAACAAAGATAATGCTTTTTTAATATATTCCTTTTCCATGGTTTCCAATGATAAGCTGGTGATACCGATCTCGTTTTCATTTTTTAATATGGATTTAGGCAAATGAGACAAGGTAACTATACCATTGTTTTCAGCCATATTCATAGCATATTCAACAACATTTTCTAATTCCCTTACGTTGCCTGGCCAATCATATTTTAGAAAATAGTCTAATACTTCATCGCTAAAAGCTACATTATTCTTTTTAAACAGTTTAGAGTATTTCTCTCCAAAGTGATGAGTTATAATTCTTATATCATCTTTTCTCTCTCTTAAAGGAGGTATTTGAAAAGGAATTACATTTAATCTATAAAATAGGTCTTCTCTAAATGTTTTTTCATCTATTAAAGCTTCTAAGTCCTTATTTGTAGCCGCTATCACCCTTATATCTACAGGAGTAGCTGTGTTAGATCCAAGACGTATAATCTCACGTTCTTCTAGCACCCTTAGTAGTTTGGATTGTAAATATAAAGGCATATCTCCTATTTCATCTAAAAACAAGGTACCATTATTGGCAAATTCTATCTTCCCTATTTTACCCTTTGGGTCAGCGCCTGTAAATGCGCCTTTAACATATCCAAATAACTCAGACTCCAATAATGTATCTGGAATAGCTGCACAGTTTATGGCTACAAAGGCATTATCACTTCGATCACTTTCCATATGAATTCCCCTAGCAAATAGTTCCTTACCTGTACCACTTTCACCTGTAATCAGTACTGTGGAATTAGAAGATTTTATTTTCTTTACCTTATTTTTGATTACCATCATCTCATTACTCTCACCTATGATGTTATCTAGCCCCATATTTTCCTTAGTGGTAGAGACAGATGTAGATATGGCTTCAAGGGTACTTATATTTGTAAATACATACACCCTGTCAAAGGTTGAGACTCCTGTTATAATCTTGTGTTCTTCCCCTAATATATAGTATTTTTTATTGTCTATGGTTAGTTCATACTCTGTAAAATTTAATATTTCATTCCCAGTTTTATTTATTTTATCTATATATTGTGGTCTATTTTCTAAATCTAGCATTTTAAATGCTGTACTATTGATATTGCTGATTATATTTTTCTCATCAACTATTAGTACACCTTGTTCTATTTTTTCTATTGTATTACTTAACATTTCTATAACATTTTTCATTTTCTTTACTTCTAATCCTTCTCTAGCCTTTGAAGACATCAGATCAGAAATTTGCTCTAGAAATTCTGTATATATATCAAAATTTGCCATGATATGATCTCTTTGTTCTTGAGTAAAGCATACCAATCCTATAACTCCTATGACCTCTTCATCTAATTTTATAGGCATACTTACTTCAAAAGTTTCATCGCAATTTTCTTTTTTGTGACACGATTTACATATAGGGTTCTTCCCTGGATCAAATATTACTTGTTTTTCACCAGTACGCATTGCTTCTTTATAGACATGTCCTTCTTCCTCCATATTTCTACTTAGTTGGTCCTTAAACATACCTGTTCCAGCAATTCTAACTAGGTTATTATCAACTATTTCCACATCTATTCTTAGAACTTGGGATAATACCTCTGCATATTTTATTACTGTGGATTGCATATCTTTCAAAAGACTTATCATGTAATTACCAACCTTCCTAAATCTCTAATATGAAACACTTTTCTCACTATCTAATCTCCTATTTCAAAAATAAATAAGTAAACAGACACCATTATTAAATTGATAAAATAAAATATTACCACTCAATTTATATTTTCTGAGAAATGGACTCTATTATTTCATTATATCAGAAAAAAACATAAAAAAAAGAGTAGGTAAAGAATCACCTACAGTCTAAGATGCTAATTAAAATAAGATAATAATCTTCATTATAGAAAACTATCATCTTATCTTAAATATCTTAAATCAATATATCTTAATATGCTTATTTAATAGCTAAACCCATCCATATCACCATATTTCAACTATAGCTTTTGGCTTGCGTGTATTGCTGCACCAATAACTCCAGCTTCCATATCACCTGAAGCTTTTATAAATTCTACAGATTCTCTTGGATTAGGATAGCGAAGATTTTCACGAATTGTATCAAGCAAGTACTCCATAGGGAATCCTTCAGCTTCAACTACCCCACCTCCAAGAATTACATATGCTGGGTCTAAAATCGTTATTTCAGTTGCAATTGCTATTGCAAGATAATATACCAAATCCAATATTTTTTTATCATTTCCATGATATATAAAAATATCCTCTATATCACATTGATATTCTTCAATTGCTAATCTCTCAAGGACTCTACCACAGGCCAATAACTCCAAACAGCCTTTCTTCCCACAACCACATTCTTGTTCTAAATCGGGAACCGGTATATGCCCAAGCTCAGAGGCACTTCCACTGGCACCTTTATATATGTTTCCATCAATGGCCATAGCATTGCCAAGACCGGTACCTATAAATACACCAGTGATAATGCCACTAGGATTTAAATTCATCTTTCCTATTTCATATAATAGCAAAACATTAACATCTTTCTCCATTAAGACAGGTATATCCACAGCTTCTTGTAATAGTTCAACCAATTTAATATTTTCAAATCCCATTACCATAGGCGATGAATATATCACTGTCCTTTCTCTATTCATCAAGGATGCCAATGCCATTGTAATACATATGATATTATCCTTTCCGTACTTATCAATGAATGGCATAATTAATTCTGATAAAAATTTAATTTTGTCATTAGATATTGAAAAGTCTTTTGTTGGGATTTTTTTAAATTCAATTATAGAAAAATTGGTATCTATTAAGCCATATCTAAGATTTGTTCCTCCTATTTCAATACTCAGATAATATTTATTCAAGAATCAACATCCTTTCAAATTATTGTATTCTAAATGCGATTGGCACTTCCCATTATTTCCATTTTATCTTTATATAATTCTACTAATTCCGGTCTTATTTTTAAAGTAAATACACGACTATCAATTGCAGATGGGTTTTCAGCTAATATTCTTCTTGTATGTGCCAAAGCACAAATCCATCCATCAGAAGCTATATTGATTTTACAAACAGACATCTTAGCTGCACGAGTTATTTGTTCTTCTGGAATACCAATTGCCTGTTTTAATTTTCCACCGTATTGGTTGATCATGTCTACAAATTTAGGGGAAATAGTAGAGGCACCATGAAGTACAATAGGGAATCCTGGAATCCTATTTTGTATATCTTCTAATATATCGTATCGAAGTTCTGGAAGACTCCCATCTTTATTTGGTTTTAATTTTACCAGTCCATGGGAAGTTCCTATTGAGATTGCCAGACTGTCTACTCCTGTACGTCTCACAAATTCTTCCACCATGCTTGGATCTGTATAGTGGCTGTTTAGATTTGCTTCGTCCCCCTCTTCTTCTGCTCCTGCTAAGGTTCCCAACTCACCTTCTACAGTAACATCATACTTATGAGCATATTCCACTACCTTCTTAGTCAATTCAATATTCTCTTCAAAAGGTAAGGCACTACCATCAATCATAACAGAAGAAAATCCATATTCAATGGCAGTTACACACTGCTCATATGTCATACCATGATCTAAATGTAATGCAACGGGAGCAGAAATTCCTAAGTTTTTTAGTCTGTCCGTTCCAGATTGGACTAATCTGGCAATCATTTCAAATCCTAATTGATTATGCAAATTTGGTGAAGCTAATAAAATTACAGGGGATTTTTTTTCAATTACAGCATCAATAATGGCATTGTATTGTTCTATTGAAACAAAGTTAAGGGCCGGCACTGCATAACTTTCTTTATATGCCTTTTCAAACATCTCTTTAGTATTTACAAGTCCTAAATCTTTATAATTATACATACACTTCTTCCTCTCTTCTATTATTTATTACCTTCAGTTAATCTTAGCTTTGCATAGATTGGTAATTCTCCAACTAAAGGCTCTATATAATCCAAATAATCTGGAGTAATATGATTCTCCTCTTCATTTAAATAGTGTAAAGGCAAAGTTGCATCTTTTTGTGCAATCATTTCAATTGGATAAAGCTTGAATTCTGTTTTGTAAGGCTTATTAGAAATTCTGCATATAGATACCATCTTACCATGTTCCCCATTTAATGCTTTATGAACAGCTAATTCTCCAAGTGCAATCGCTTCATCTACATCCAATTTAGAAGCAGTATGGGCTGAACATCTTTGCATCAATCCCAGATCTATACAACGTATTTTACATGTAAAATGCTGGGTGAGTAGATTGTATATATATGGTGAAATTCCACCCATATTTAATTGTGGATCCTCCTCTTTCCTGCTATCAAATTCTTCAAAAAGATATTTCCCATCAACTGTTTTTACTCCCTCTGCAATTACAACCAAACATTTCCCTTTTTGTTCATATACACGCTTAATATCATTTACAAATTTATCTGGATCAAAAATCACTTCTGGAACATAAATCAAATCAGGTCCATTACCATCTTTTTCTGCCATGATACTTGCTGCAGCAAGGAAACCAGTATTACGTCCCATCACTTCCACTGTTGTAATTAATCCCGTGTCAAAAGTACGTATATCATGGGCTAATTGGGAAATATTAATCGCCACATGTCGTGCTGCTGACGGAAATCCAGGTGCATGATCAATATATGAGATATCATTGTCTACTGTTTTAGGAATTAGAATGATATTACAATTATAATTCTGACCATCTAAATATTCCTTTATTTCTTTACAAGCCCTTACTGTGCCATTACCTCCATTAAAGAATATATAGTTTATATTATACTCTTGTAATACTTCTAATATCTTCTTGTAATCCGTATCATCAATATCTGGTGGAGGCATTCTATAACGGCTGGAACCAAATATCATGGAGGGAGTTTGTGGCAATAGTTCTAATTGCTTTTCATCAAGAGCTGATATATCAATTAATTCTTTGTTCAATAGTCCAATTATTCCATGTCTTACGCTATATAATTTATTAATTTTATCTTTATTCTGATTACAGGCAGATATAACTCCGTAGGCAGAAGCGTTAATTACTGAAGTTGGTCCTCCTGATTGAATATATAAAGCATTTTTTTTCAATGTAAAGTCCTCCCATAAATTATGCCTTGTTGTTAATGTTGTCTTACAGCACGCATGGATCTTATTGCCTCAAGAATAACAACAAATAGTACTAGTACTCCTTGAATAAATTGTTGATAATATGCTGATACGCCAACTAAATCCAAAGCATTTGTAATTAATCCTACTATGATAACACCTAAAAATGTTCCCATGATCTTACCTTTTCCACCAAAGGTTACACTAGTTCCACCAATTACAGCTGCCATAATAGCTCTCATCTCTAAACTAGTTCCAAGGGTTGCAGGAGCTGAGTTTGTACGAGAAACAAATATGATACCAGCGATACAGGCTAATATAGAACACATAATATAAGAAAAGAAAAGAACTCTGTTATTTTTTATTCCCGCCACTCTTGCTGCTTCCGGGTTTCCCCCAACAGCATATATATTCCGTCCTAAAATAGTCCGCTTCATAAACCAGGATGCACCTAAATAAAGTGCAACAATTATTATTGCAGGTAATGGAATAATCCCAAATATAGAACCTTGTCCAATAAACTGAAAGGATTCAGGTAATCCAGTTAAGGTAGAGCCTCGTGAAATTACCGTTTGTAATCCTCTTGTCATATTCATCATGGCAAGGGTTGCTATCATTGGGGGTATCTTCATAACGCCAATAGAAAAGGCATTAATAGCTCCACATATTGCAGCAATTGATATTGCACACAAACATGCTAATACCCAGTTCATTCCACTTTTCATTAAGGATGCGGCTATCCAGGCAGTAAGTGCACAGACACCACCTACTGATATATCGATACCCCCTGTTATTATAACCATTGTCATTCCAATGGCTGTAATTCCCTGTAAGGAAATATTCTGTAAAATATTCATCATATTTCTCATATTAAGAAAATAGGGAGATGCTATCGGCATAATAATAAGAAATGCTACAATTATTGCAAGTCTCATAATATCTTCGCCTAATACAAATCTGACTTTATTAATCTTTTCTTGCATTTTAAATCCTCCATTATCTATTATTAATAGTCTAACCAATCATACTTAGTAAACTATTTTTGCTTAAATCCTTCACATCAACTTGTTCTGTAATCTGTCCTTTTTTTAATACAATAATCTTGCTACAATTTGCTAAGAGTTCTTCCAGTTCTGATGAAAAGATTACAATTGATGTACCTTTCTCAGCCTCTTCTCTTAATATTTTATATATCTCTGATTTTGCATAAACATCTACTCCTCTTGTAGGTTCATCTAAGAGAAATAAATCTGGTTCAGAAGCAAGACATTTTGCAATTACAACCTTTTGCTGATTTCCACCAGATAAAGAAACTACACTTTGATTGATACTGGACATCTTAACAGTCATTTGATTCGCTATATTGTTAGCAAAACCCTCTAGCTTATTCCTGTTAATAATACCTAATTTACTTGACAATATCTTCATTATGGATAGCGCACTATTTTCTTTAATGGATAATAAAGGTATAAAACCTTCTGACTTACGTTCTTCTGTCAATAAAGCCACTTTTTTTCTAATCATGGTATCCGGTCTTGGTTTTTCTATTTCTTCTCCGTGTAATAAGATCTTACCAGAGCTATATTCGTCAAGCCCAAAAATCGCTCTTGCAATCTCAGTTTTACCTGCGCCTAATAGCCCACATACACCTACAATATCCCCTTCATGAATTTTAAAGGATATATCTGAGAACTTTTTCTTACTACTCAGATTTTGTAACTCAAGGACTATAGGAGCATCTTTTTTTACTTTAATAGGTTCAATTACCTCGTTAGCAATTTTTTTGCCCATCATAGCAACAACTAAATCATCCTTTGTATATTCGCCTGCATGAAATACGCCGTTATTAATTCCATCTTTTAAGACCGTAACTCTATCAGACAATTTTATGACATCTTCAAGAAAATGAGATATAAATATAATTGAAACCCCATTTTTCTTCATTCGTTCTATAATTCCAAAGAAGTTTTCTTTTTCAGCTTCATTTAAGGAAGATGTCGGTTCATCCAATATAACAACCTTAGACTCTCTAGTTAATGTTTTTAAAATTTCAATAATCTGTTTTTCAGCAGTTCTTAGTCGACCTACTGGAGTGTCGGGATTGATATTTACCCCCATTAGATCTAGTAGTTCTTTTGCTTTTGCCGATGTTGCCTTTCTATCATATAGACCATATTGGTCTTTTATCCAGTTTCCTATATACATATTTTCTGCTACTGTCATATCATTACATACATTGAGTTCCTGATGTACAAATGCCAATCCATACTTATCTGCATCTGATGGGGTTTTAATTTGAACCTTATGATCCTCAATTTCTATTTCACCAGAGACAGCATTATAAATTCCATTTAATATCTTTATAAGAGTACTTTTCCCTGCACCATTTGCTCCCATTAGAGAATGAACTTCTCCCTTACGTAGCTCAAAATTAACACCATTTAATACCTTATTACCTGAGAAAGACATTGTAATATTTTTCATATTAACTATAATTTTTTGTTCCAAATATAACACCACCATTCCCTATTCTTAAACACATATTATATAAATATTGGCTCTCGCAATAGCAAGAGCCAATATTTAAGTTCAGAAATTATCCATATATTAGTTATCCATGGATCCAGCGCCCCAAAGTGAGCCCGCTTCCTTTAACTCTTCAATATTATCAATCGTTACAATATTACCACCAATTAAGATAGAGGAATCTACAGAACCACCCTCAAAATGTGCCTTCAATGCTTCAACGGCAGATGCAGCCCACTCATATGGATCTAGACCATATGTAGCATCCACATTTCCATTTGCAACCTGAGATAATCCATATCCATCACCATCAACAGAATAAATATTCACATGACCTTCTTCATCTATATTAAATAGTTTTCCAGCTTCATCTAATGCTGTTATTACAGAAGGAAGAATATAATCTGTACAAGACATTATGGCATTAATATCTGGATTGGCCTGTAAATAATTGGTTACTGCCGCAAGTACAACTTCACTATCCATTTCTGTTGCTGATTCTGCAACTATTTCAACATTTGCCTTTCCTGAAATAGCATCCTTAAATCCTTCAGTACGGTTTACAGTTGCTGAACTAGATAATGGTCCACCTACAATAAGAACTTTCCCAGGTTGATCGCCTAAGGTTTCAAGATACATCTCACCTAGTGCTTTACCAATATTATAATTATCTGCTTCAACTGTCGCTAATGAAGTTCCTGTTACCTGACGATCTATGGCAATAACTGGAACACCAGCATTCTCATATTCACCCATAAGAGTAGAAACTGCTTCTCCATCGATAGGTGTGATTACCGCTCCATTTGCACCTCTAACCAAAGCGTTTTCCAATTGGGAAATTTGTGTTTCTAAATCATCATTAGGATCAAGTATCTCTGCTTCCCATCCATACTCAGCAGCCTTATCCTTAAATCCTTCACTAGCTGCAGTCCAAATAGGTGCGCTTAAGCCTGGAATTGAATAAACTACTTTGTATTTTCCTTCTCCTGAAGTATCAGAATCCACAGGCGTGGTTCCTCCTTGTGTGTTGCCACAACCAGCTAATCCTAAAACTAGCGTTAAACTTAATAAAGCTACAAGTATTTTTTTCATCTCTCTTCTCCTTTTAAGTTTTTAGTCTTGCATCGGGTAAACATTTTCATGATATAAATAATTATACTGAAAAGTTTGTTATAACATTACTATGTTGTAACGTTATTATATTATGACAAAATATCTTTGTCAAGAATTGTTATTTATTTATTTTTTAAAATCTCGGAATAATTTGACAAAGCCAATGTCTGAAGTTTATAATAATATTATAACAATAAAAAAAGTATTTAAAGAGGTGTAATTATGAACGCGGAACAACTTGATTTTAGTGGTAGAACCCAACTTTATTATCAATTATACGATATATTATATAAAGATATAAAAAAAGGAATCTATAAACCAGGCGAGCTTCTTCCTACTGAAAATGAACTGATTGAACGTTACGGAATTAGTAGAGTCACTGTTCGAAAGGCAATGGATATGTTATTAAATGAAGGTATCATAGCTAAAAGACGCGGATATGGAAGTTTTGTAAAAAATAAAAAAGTAGAACAAACATTGAATAAAGTACTTCATTTTTCAAATGAGATGGAAAAACAAGGATATAAATCCTCCACAAAAATGTTAACGAACGAAAAAGTATATGCAAATAAAACTATTGCAGAAGCCTTATCAATTCCTGAAGGTACTCAATTAACCCATGTTAATCGTTTGCGTTTTGCCAATGGTGAGCCTATGTGTATTGAAAGTGCTTATTTAATTCATGATATGTGCCCGGATGTATTAAGTCATGATTTTTCCCAGATATCCTTACGTAAATTTATAGTTGAAAATTATAATATCATATGGAAAAGGGCTCAACAAAAAATATTCGCAATAAAAGCAAACCCTGGCTTTGCCAAGCTTTTAAATATTAAAGATGGGAATCCTATGATTTATATCGAGCGTATTTCATATACCCAAGATAATATACCTGGCGAATACTTACAAAGTTATTATCGTGGAGATTGTTTTTATTTAACAGCTGAATTAGAGGCCTAAATCCTTTTTTTGAATGGAATAAAGTATCAAAAGAGCAATAAATCTAGACAAAAGATAAAATATTGCTCTTTTTTATTCTTTAATTATTAATTAGCTTAGTAATTAATGCTTCCAGCCATGAACTTAGACATTAAATTTCTACCCTAAATTACTATCTACTCTCTTCATCATCTTAATTATTGGCAGATCATATGGACATCGTGGTTCGCAGTCTCCGCATTCTATACAATGAGCTGCATTAACATCCATGGCATTATATCTTGATACTGCCCAATCTTGAAGATTGTATCTTGTGTAATATCCTTCCATTACAAATTGAGTTGGTATATCGATACCTACAGTACATGGACCACAGTATCCACATCTTCTACAGAATTCTTCTCCTAGAGTATCTGCTTCTGCCTTTAGAGCTGTTCTTTCTTCATCAGTTAGTGGTCTTCTGTCTATCCCTGCTCTTGTATTCTCTAATATCTGTTCTACCGAATCCATTCCTGGTATAGCCGAAGTTACATCATCATTTTCAAATATAAATCTTAAGCATAGCTCTCCCTTTGGAATAGCGCCACCTGCTAAAGGTTTCATAACTATAACTCCAACATTGTTTTCTTTAGCTTTTTTAAATACTGCTTCCCCTTGTCTTTCAACTGGGTTATATGGATATTGTATTGTGCTAAACTCTCCAGTGTCTAATGCAATATCTAATAAGTCTACACTATGACTTGTAATACCAATTTCTTTTATTATTCCTTTGGCCTGTAATTCTTTTACTGCTTTAAGGGCACCATTCTCCCCCATAACTATATCTAAGTCCGTCCTAGTTCTTACATTATGGAACTGATACAAATCTAAATAATCAGTTCTTAGGTTTTCAAGACTTGTATGTATCTCCTCTAAAACACCATCATAAGTTCGATTCATAGATTTTGTAGCTAAGATGAATTTGTCTCTTCCTATCTTTTCTAAAGCATGGCCCAGTAGCTTTTCACTTTCCATATATCCCCTAGCCGTATCTATAAAATTGATTCCATTATCATATGCTGATTTTACTAATTCATAAGCTGTATCTTCATCAACCCTTTGAATTGGGATGCCACCAAATCCAACAATAGAAACCTCAAATCCAGTCCTACCTAATATCCTCTTCTCCATTATCTTCCCGCCTTTATTCAAATAATTTAATCTTTATGAATACATTATATCAGAAGGGATAAATAAAAAAAAGGGCATGCAATAGCGGAGCCCACTGAAAAAATCTTTATCTGTCATCCTGAGCGGGAGTGAAGGATCTTGATTTTATTGTAAACCCAAGATTCTTCGGCGTTGCCTCAGAATGACATAGTTTAAAATGACAATTTTTCAACAGCCTTCAACGCCACTACTTCTTCTAAAAGATTTAGGAGACCGAAGTCTCCCAAATCCCCTTCTATAACATTTCAATATACTTAACTCCAACCCTATGACAGGCTACAAAATGATCTTCCTTTATTTTTTTAAACTCTGGTGTTTCCTCACTACATTTATCAATGGCATATCTACATCTCTCTACAAATCTACAGCATTCTTTAGGGTTTATTGGACTGGGGACATCCCCTTCTAACATAATTCTATTTCTATTTTTCTGAATCTCTGGATCAGGGATTGGTATTGCAGAAAGTAGCGCCTTTGTATAAGGGTGTAATGGATTTATATATAGCTCTTCTGATTTAGCTAGTTCCATCATATGCCCTAAGTACATCACTCCCACCCTGTCAGAGATATAGCGAACCATAGATAAATCATGGGCAATAAATAAGTAAGTCAATCCTAATTTATCCTGTAAGTCCTTCAATAGATTGCCAACTTGAGCCTGAATAGATACATCAAGGGCAGAAATTGGCTCATCACAAACTATGAACTTAGGATTTAAAGAAAGTGCCCTTGCAATACCAATCCTTTGCCTTTGACCTCCAGAAAACTCATGAGGAAATCGCATGGAATGTTCTTCATTTAATCCAACCAGTTCTAACAATTCTATAATTCGATTCCTTTTATCCGCCTTACTTTCATATACCTTGTGGATATCTAAGGGCTCCCCTACAATTTCTTCCACATTCATCCTGGGGTTTAAAGATGCATAGGGATCTTGAAAGATCATCTGAAAGTTTTTGCGTATTACCTGCATTTCTTTCCTAGACAATCCATAGATATCCTTACCATCATATACTAACTCCCCATCTGTTGGTTCATAAAGCCTTATGATGGTTTTACCAACAGTAGATTTACCGCAGCCAGATTCACCTACCAATCCAAAGGTTTCTCCAGGATAAATATCAAAGCTAAGACCATCAACAGCTTTTAATACTCCTTCTCCTACATAAAAATGTTTCTTTAAATTCTTTACTGATATTAAAGGCTCCATTCATCATCAACTCCTTACTTACCCTTTGCCATTGGATGATTTAACCAACATCTGCTTTTATGCGTTTTATTATGTTGGTGGAACTGTGGCATATAATCTTTACATACTTTAAGAGCAAATTCACATCGATCAAAGAAAGAGCAACCCTTGGGTGGAATATATAAATCTGGAGGAGTACCTTCTATAGAATGTAAGGACTCATTCCTAGCCATATCTAGACGGGGTACGGATTCCAGTAATTTAATAGTATAGGGATGTTTAGGATTCTTGTATATTTCCCTTGTCAATCCTTCTTCAAGAATCTGTCCTGCATACATAACCAATACTTTATCACTCATATCGGCTACGATTCCTAAATCGTGGGTAATTAGAATTATGGACATTCCCATTTGTTCTTGTATATCCTTCATTATTTCTAGTATCTGTGCCTGAACCGTAACATCTAGTGCAGTAGTTGGTTCATCAGCAATTAACAACTCCGGGTTTGACACCATGGCCAATGCAATCATTACCCTTTGTCTCATACCTCCTGAAAACTCATGGGGATACTGATTTACCCTTTTTTCTGGTTCAGGGACCGCAACTAGTTCTAACATTTCAATAGCTTTTTTCTTAGCATCCCTTCTACTTAAATTCTTGTGTTTTTGTATCCCTTCTACTATTTGACTACCTATTTTCATGGTTGGGTTTAAAGAGGTCATTGGATCTTGAAATACCATCGATATTTGACTGGATCTTACTTCTTCCATTTGTTTATCTGTTCTCTTCAGTAAATCCTCACCTTTAAATAAAATTTTTCCACTCTTAAAAAAGGCAGGCGGCATAGGCAATAGTTGCATGATAGAGTTTGCAGTAACACTTTTACCACAGCCAGACTCCCCTACAATTGCCACTGTCTGTTTTCTTCCAACGGTAAAGCTGATATCTCTCACGGCCTCTACTTCACCAAAAAAAGTCTTAAAAGATACAGATAAGTTCCTTACATCTAATATATTATCCATTATGGTTCACCCCTCTATTTACGTAATCGTGGATCTAATGCATCTCTAAGACCATCACCAAGTACATTAAAAGCAAACATTATTAAGGATATAAAGATTGCAGGAATGATGATTTGATAGCTATTTCCTACTGCTAACCCTGCCAATCCATCACTAGCTAGAGTACCTAGACTTGATCTAGGAGCCTGTAAACCTAGGGATAAGAAACTCAAAGTTGCCTCAGCAAATATAGCTCTTGGAATGGATAAAGTTACATTTACTTATATTGGCCCCAATGTATTAGGAATGACATGCTTCTTAAGTATCCTTCCCCTAGTGGCCCCTAAAGATTCAGCAGCCAATGAATATTCTGCTTCCTTTAGTTGTAGAACTTGACCACGAACTAAAATAGACATGGGTATCCAAGATGTTAGACTTAGAGCTAAGATAATGACAAACATGGAAGTCCCCGATCCCTGGGTTGAAAATACTACGGATAGCAATATAACTACTAGGAGATAAGGAAGGGAATATATGACCTCAGCGATACGCATCATAATAGAATCTATTCTAGAACCGGCCATACCTGCAATCCCACCATATAATATGCCATTGGTTACATCTATAACAGTAGCCAATATACCAATAAATAATGAATATCTGGTTCCATACCATACTCTTGTAAATAAGTCCCTACCTAGTTCATCTGTCCCAAACCAATATTCCCCATTGGGCCGGGTATTTATTTGGTTATAATTTTGTTCAAAGTAGCTAAAATCATTAATCATAGGTCCAATTGCAGCCATTATAATCATGATCACTATTACTAGTAAGCCAGTCATTGCCAACTTATTTTGTTTGAGTCTCCTCCATACATCAGGCCAATATCTGATACTTGGGCGCTTAATCTTCTCTGCATCACTATCTTCAATTATTGCCTTTTCAAACAACTCAGGATAATTCTTGAACTCCATTGGATTCATTAACGCCCCTCCTTTGTCAACCGAATACGTGGATCTATTAAAACATAGGATATATCTACTAGTAACAACATGATTATTAATATAATTGAGTAAAAAATAGTAGTCCCCATGATTAGTGTGTAATCTCTACTTACTATTGAATTGACAAAAAATGCTCCCAATCCTGGGATCCCAAAGATCTTTTCAATTACAAAACTACCAACCAAAAGATTGGAGATCAATGTACCTAGTACAGAAACGATTGGAAGTATGGCATTTCTAACGGCATGTTTTAATATTACAGTGGATTTAGAAAGTCCTTTTGATTTTGCAGTCTTTATATAATCTTGTCCCAATACTTCTAACATACTAGAACGCATCAATCTTGCAATATATGCTAAAGGCATCAATGACAATGCGATAGCAGGTAAAATGGTATGTCTAAATTCACCCCATCCTCCTATTGGGATCCAGCTTACATTCTTGGCTATAAACTGAATGAAAACTGTACCCATGATAAAACTAGGAACAGAAATACCAATGATTGCTATGATCATGGATATATAATCCGGTACTTTGTTTTGAAAAAGTGCTGCCAATGCTCCTAATACAGGTCCAAATACCAATGCAATTAATAATGCCTCTACACCTAGATAAGCGGATATGGGAAACCCTCTTTCAATCATGTCATTGACCGTCTCCACTCTGGATTTCATAGAGTCTCCAAAGTCTCCCCTTAGTAAGTTTTTTAGATAAATGACATATTGTTCTGATTTTGGTTTATCCAGTCCATATTTTCTTTGAAGATTTTGGTATACTGTAGGAGGCATTTTTCCTTCTTTTGCAAATGGATTCCCTGGAACTGAATGCATCAAAAAAAATGTTATAGTTACAATTGCCCAAAGGGTTATAATAGACATAAAAAATCGCTTCAATAGATACTTTTTCATGCTTTCCCTCCTTTGCAATAATTGGAATAGGGCAGGCATAGAATGAGTCCACTAAAAAACCATAGTTTTTAGCCTGTCATTCTGAGACGTAGTCGAAGAATCTTGTTATACCACAGGTTTAAGATCCTTCACTATCGCTCAGGATGACAAAATCGAACTTTTTCAATGGTCACCATCAAATCCTGCCCTACAAGTCTATCTATTTGTTCATATCAGCATAGGTCAATTTTGGATAGTTGACCAATGGCTTATATACACCTGTTACATATGATTTCTGTGCATATGGCTGTGTATAGAAATATACAGGAACTATTGGCATATCCTCCATAAGCCTTTTTTCAGCTGCTTTCATTGCTTCAAAACGTTCTGCCTGATCCCCACTATTCTTTGCAATCCTAACTAATTCATCATACTCAGGATTATTGTAGTTTGCATCATTAAACGGAGAATTACTTTCCCATAAATCTATGAAGGTAATAGGATCCATATAATCTCCAATCCAACCTGCACGAGATATATGATAATCTCCTGCCTTTTCTCTATCCAGCTTCACTTGAAAATCTACATTTTCCAGTTGGATTTCTATACCTAAATTCACTCTCCACATCTCTTGTGCAGCTTGTG
>JAAYGX010000027.1 GCA_012735585.1 Tissierella sp. | reverse complement strand
CTTCTTTAAATACTTCGCTCGACTTGCATGTGTTAGGCACGCCGCCAGCGTTCGTCCTGAGCCAGGATCAAACTCTCATTAGAAAATTTGATAAAGCTCATTATTCGTTTGCTGACTTATCGTGAATCAAGATTCTTCGCTTACGCTCAGAATGACAATCCACTTTATCATGTGTGTTACTATATTTTAATTCAAAGTACTTCACACTGTTTAATTATCTAAGTTCACGCTCACTTTTGTGAGCTGCCACTCTCTTGGAGCGACTTGTTTAGTATAACACACTCTTCCGAGTTATGTCAACTACTTTTTTAAAAATCTTTTTAAATCTTTTGTTCAGCTCCTTAAATCTTTTAGAGCCAACTTTTAATATGATACACTGTTTCGTATCCTTTGTCAACTGTTTTTCTGAAACTTTTTGTCGAATCTTTTCGATTGCTGATGTCTGGTTCAGCAGCTGACTTTTATTATAATACAACCTTTTAGATATAAAGTCAAGAGTATTTTACACTTTTTTTACCTTTTCTTTAAATTATTATTCAAAATAGGTCTTTTATAGGGAATTCACTATGTTTTCTAGGTTTTGTTTCTGCACTTTTACCTCTTCATTAGGATCTAAAGCATATGCTTCATTTATATCTTCTAATGCTCTTTCATACTCATTTATTAAAACATAACTCATACCCCTATTATAAAAAAGCTTTAAATCACTAGGGCAAGAATCAATTCCATCAGTGAATATCTCTATGGCTTTAATAACATCCCCATTATTGTAATAAATAATTCCTAATTCATTATATAAGTCTGGTTCTTCTTTATTCAATTCAATTGATTCACTAATATATTCTATAGCTAAATCATATAGTTCTAATCCTATATAGCATCTACCTATAGAATAGTTTAGATTCCAGTTATCTTTATATTTAGGCATAAGCTTTAATAATAAATCAAGTGATTTCTCATAATCATTATATATTAAGTAAGTTAATCCCGTCTCATACATTACATCTTCATCTATTTTTTCAATTTCATTTCTAATCTCTTGCACTAGAACCTCATCTTTACTTAGTGATATAAACTTCTTCCAGGTAAGACTAGCCTTTAGGTATTGTTCTAAATATAAATAATGATAGCCTAATTTATAATAAGCCAACGGAAATTCCTGATCTATATCCAAAATCGATTCAAAGATATTTGTAGAGAAGTTTAAAAAGCTTTCTCCCTTTTTATCATTTAACTCTATGAATTTCTTTGCTAAACCCTCTATACCTAATCCATAATTAAACATAGTATTTGTATTATTTGGATCTAATACTAGTAATGCGCGAAGTTTAATGCAGCCATCATCATATTTTTCATTTTCCAGATCTTTGATTCCCCTATAAAAGATATAATCCCTTATATTTTCCTCATAAGCATATAATATCTCCTTATATTCATTTATATAGGGGAATTCAGTATCTGTACCAATTGTATATATTATACCCTCAATTATATCTCCAATTCCAACTTCTTCATCATAATCTCCCTCTTTAATACCTTTGACTAAACCCTCCATTAGCATCGGTAATGGTACATCGTCCTTTATTGTATGTCCTTTTAATTCAACAAAGGAACTTTCTTTCAACTCTATAAATGTAAGATTACTTGTTTTTTCTTTAAAATACTTATCTATGATTTTCATATGATCTCCCTAACTAAAATTTATTCATAAACATTCTTTTTCTTCTTGTGCTGCCGCTTAGTAATTTGTAAAGATGTCCTCTATATATCATCATTATTGAAAAGATGATTTGACCAACTAAATACATACCTAATCCATTGATATTAAATATAAAATTGAAGGATATATGAGTATTAAATATATTCAATAATGTATTACCTGTAAATACATAAAGCAGTATAGAGAATATAATATTTGGTATAGCCCAGTTCAGCCAATTATCCTTCATAAAGTCAGCTGTCTCCATAATACTCTCCCACGAATCGTAATACTTCAAATATATAGTCTCAGGTAATGGATTCAATATAACTAAGGCTGATATATATAGTAGTGGAATTAAAATAGCAGATATGCTCCCAAAAGCACCAGAAACTAAACCCAACAATCTAGTAGCTATATATCCAATAAAAATGACAATATATATCTTTCTTAAAAAATATGTGAATCCATTTTTAAAGTCTTGAATGGTTACCCTATTATAATTAATTATATTAAACAATAGATACAGATAGTTAGAAACCATGGCTGCTGATACAAGGGCCGCAATAATCCCTGATAAAATAAATAGTGGTCCCGAAAGCAAAGTGCCTAGCAAACCATAAATAGCAATATTTAGTAAGGTATACACAAAGCCTGTAAATATTATAATCCAATTCTTCTTGAAGCTTTCTATGGTTTTCTTTCCCGCCTCTTTATTAACATATATAATATCCTTAAAGATATTCAACTATATCATCTCCCTTACAATTTCTGTAATATCAAAGGCATTACCCCTAGTGATCCTACCATTTTTGTATTCAAACAATATAAAAGTTTCTTTTACGCCATCCTCTATTACATACTCATCACTTATTGCCTTTAATATATTCATTTCAAATCTCTCCACTACCACTTTATTAATAAGCTTCTTTGTTGGTAATTCCTTATACTGGGATAGATATTCTGATAATATCTTTTCATTACGGAGTAGTTCATGTATATTTAACCTTCCTTTATATTCATCATTTTCTTCATATCCTAGTTTAAGTTTAGTATTTTTGTTGTTTAATGTAAAATCAAATTTCAGAATTTGTGTAATATATAATGAATCTACAAATTTTCTAAGATTAATAAAATCCACTAGAATATCGTATAATCCAATCCTACTATGGGAAACCATATGGTACTGATTAAAATCCCAAAATTTATATAAATCTTCATAAAATTCAAAGGCAGATTTATAGTGATTTTTAATTATATAATTTAATGTATGTTCAAAATAGCCCTCATTGTAGTATTTTTCAACTAAATCTTCAATTCCTTTTAATTTTAGTAATTCTCCATAGCTAATATAATTACTTTGCAGCACTTCATAAGGAGGCTCATCTATATATTTATATCCATACTTGTCTTTTGCTAATCTTAATCCTGATCCTTTTAGTAATTTCAAAAATCCTAACTGTAGCTTTTCAGGCTTTAGATTATATACATCATTGAATGAATTTATAAATGACTCATATCCTTCATAGGGAAGCCCAGCAATCAAGTCTAGATGCTGATGAATGTTTTTGTAGGACTTTATCCTTTTTGTAACTTCACTTAGTTTATCAAAATCAGTTTTCCTATCGATAGCATCGATTGTATTATCATTCGTAGACTGGACTCCAATCTCAAATTGGAAAAGCCCTTCTTTTACGTCTTTTAAAAAGTCCAAAAATTCATCATCTATTAAATGAGCTGTTATCTCAAAGTGAAAATTAATATGATCAGGTTGTTTCTCTTTTATAAACGCCATTATCTCCAATGCATAGTCTTTATTGGCATTAAATGTCCTATCTACAAATTTCACTTGTTTTGCTTTTCCCTCTATAAATGTAGTTAAATCATTCTTAACTCTATCTATATCAAATACCCTAACCCCTTTCAAGGTTGAACTTAGACAATATTGACAATTAAAAGGACATCCCCTAGAGGCTTCATAGTATACTATTTTGTTTTCATATTCATCACCAAAGCTATCATAAGGCGATGGTATTGTATTCAAATCTTTTATAAGGCCTCTTTCTTGGTTCCTTATGACGGTATCTCCATCTCTATAAATTAAGCCTTTAATATGATTTAGATCCTTATCATCTTTAATAGCATTTAGAAACTCCTTAAAAGTTTCTTCACCTTCGCCATATATAATATAGTCTATATAGGGAATATCTTTTAAAATCTCATCTCCATCATAGGAGACCTCAGGACCTCCTAATAGAATCTTGATTTCAGGTTTCACAATTTTTAGTATTTCACAAACCTTTAGCGTTTCTTTTAAATTCCATATATATGTGGAAAACCCTACTACTTCCGGTGAAAGTTTGTATATTTCCGCGGCAATATAGTCCGGACTTTGATTTATAGTAAACTCATGTATATCAACATTACCAACATCAGCTACATACCTGGATAAATATCTAATAGCTAAATTTGAATGTATAAATTTTGAATTTAAAGAAACTAATATAGTGTTCATAATCTAACCTACCTTTTTATTTTAATTATACCATTAATTATTTCATCTTGTTTAAGTTTCTTCTCCTGCGGCACAGAATGACTATGGAATCTTTCTACTTGTCATCTTGCTTGTATCTAGCATATTTTTAGGCGAGAGCTGGAATCTTTTCTTTTCTTTATCTCTGTAGTATTGATTGTTTTCGACAAAAGATGTAGAATATATATGAGAATTCAATGAAAGGAGTCACACAATGCAGAATTTTGATAAAATAACGATACAAGAAATGTCAAAAGACGACATGCTTTTAATCATTCAAGCTTTAGATTATACTGGTAAGAACACAAAAATCGATGACTTTTTAACACTAAAGGATAGCTTTATAGAGGAGTTATCCCTATTATCTGAAATCCCAGAAAAAGACTTTGTTGATTACTTACAAAAAGAAACCCAATCTTTTTAGGAAGGGTCCCTTTTAAATAAATAATTCCCTGATTTTGTAGTTATTAAGGAAGTTAAACCACTGGCTTTAACTTCTTTTTTTAATACCTTGGAATGATTTAATAACGAATGAAAAAATACATCCCCCTCATTAAAGCTAAATATATCCGGGAGAATATATTCTCTAATCTTCAAATCTTCTATATCTATTCTACCTTTTCTAAGTTTCAGTAAATACTTACTCATACTCATATAAAACATATCCACACTGTCTAAACCTACATAATTACAAGAATTATAAATAATTTTTCCAATAGAAGTACTTGGCTCTTTTCCATCTAAAACAGCTAGTAAATCATTTAAATAGGGATATTTCGAAGAATGTATTCCGTTTAATATGCTTAGTAAACTTATTCTTTCCTTCTCAAAGGATATTTTAAAGTCATTGGGAATAGCGTCTGCTTCAATAGGAAAGCATCCTTTGTATTGATCTATAAATTCTATTTGTGAAAAATTAATAATATATTCCTTTAAGTTTCCTATAATATCTTTATCCTTATTTATTAGCAAGTACACTATCAAGCCTATTACCAACCATTCAAATAGGTTTGGAAGATTACCCGAAAAATACAGTATATTCTTTATAAGCTCTTCCTCTATTATTTTAAAATCATTATTTGAAATAACAATAGGCAGAAGTCTGGTATAAAAGGTTTCATCAAAGTAAGTAAAATACTCTTTATTATTCAAAGTATCTAAAGCACAAAGGAGAGAAATATTCTCTCCTACACAATATCCTTTCCACAATTTAAGCTCTTCTTTAAACCTTTTATAATCAATCTGATTGCCGACTTCATCCTTCATAGGTAATAATGATTTTATGGTCAGTACGGTCATTTGAGAAATATAGGTGTTCCTATTGTTGGTCTTTATATCTTCATTGAAGATATTAGGTACTAATCCTTCTAAATCTAAAACAATCATTATTATCTCCTACATTTTATTTGGTGCTTCAATTCCTAATAGTCCTAACCCTATTTTTATTGTATTCTTAACGATATAAGTCAACATCAATCTAGCTTTCTTTGTTTCCTCATCATCAACTATTATTTGAGAACTATTATAGAATTTATTAAATCCTTTAGCAATTTCAACCACTTGTCTAGTTATAAAGAAAGGTTCGTTCTTTTCCATAGCATCCAAAACGATATTCGGGAAATCATAAACCATTCTCACAACGTTGATTTCATCTTCCGATAATAGTAAATCATAGTTCACCTTATCTTCCAGATTAAAATTACCTCTCTCAAGAAGTGAATTTGCCCTAGCATGAGTATATTGTACATAAGGACCTGTTTCACCATCGAAGCTAAGGGTTCTGTCCCATGAAAATACATAATCTTTAATCCTTTGATTAAATAGTTCTTGGAAAACAACAGCACCTATTCCAACTTGTTTAGCTACTTCTTCTTTATTTTCCAGATCCGGGTTTCTTTCTTCCATAATAGTTAAGGTCGTTTCTACCGCTTTATTTAATACGTCTTCTAAAGATACTACCCTACCTTTTCTTGTAGAAAGAGTACCATCTTCAAGACTTACCATTCCAAATGGAATATGGATACAGTCCTTTGCCCAATCATGACCCATCAACTCAATAACCTTGAACCATTGCTTGAAGTGAAGGTTTTGTTGAGAGCCTACTACATATATATTTTTATAAAAATCATAGTTCTCTTTCCTATAAAATGCTGCTGCTATATCCCTTGTAGTATATAATGTAGAGCCATCCCTTTTTTGTATCAAGGCAGGCGGCATGCCATACTCTTCTAAATCTACTAAATAAGCCCCATCAGACTCTTTCATCAATCCTTTTTCATTCAATTCATCTATTACCCTAGGCATTTTATCTGAATAAAAGCTTTCCCCAGCAAAGGAGTCAAACTCAATATTAAGCATTTTATAAACTTTATCGAATTCTTGAAGGCTGATTTCTCTTATCCATTCCCACAGTTCATAAGCTTCTTTATTTCCATTTTCCAATTCCTTAAACCAGTATCTAGCTTCATCTCTAAGTTCGACCTTTTCTTCTGCCTCAGCATTGAACCTGACATATAGTTTTAATAATTCATTAATAGGATCAGCTTCAATTACTTCTCTATCTCCCCATTTTTTATATGCGGAGATCAGCATACCAAATTGAGTACCATAATCCCCTAAATGGTTTATGGCTATTGTATTGAATCCTAAATACTTATAAATTTTATACAAGGCATTTCCTATTACGGTTGTTCTTATATGGCCAATATGGAATGGTTTCGCAATATTTGGTGATGAAAACTCTACGATTACAGTCTTACCTTCACCAATCTTTGAGGAACCATAATTACCGCCTTCTGATATAACTCCATCTATGACAGTTTCAACTAATTTTGATTTATTTATGAAGAAATTCACATAGGGTCCATTGTTAACTATTTTTTCAAAGTTTTCGTTATTAGCAAATTTAGTAGCTAATTCTTCTGCAATTAAATTTGGCGCTTTTCTAAATGCTTTACTAAGTCTAAAAACAGGAAATGCATAATCTCCCATATCATATGATGGCGGTATCTCTATCAATGAAGAAATTTCATCATGTGACAATGAGTCGACCTCTTTTTCAATTAATTCAATAACTTTTTCCTTAAAATTTATCATCTTTACCTCCCAATTTACTAGATATACATATTAATTATTATTATTTTATTTCTAAAACAGTGACTCCTGTACCACCTTCTCCATATTTACCAACTCTATGGGATTTAATTAATCTATGTCTTCTAAAATAGTTTTGAAGGCCTTCTCTTAAAGCCCCAGTTCCTTTTCCATGGATAACATAGACTTCTTTTAAGCCAGCTATATATGAATCATCTAGATATTTATCCAACTCTAATATGGCCTCTTCTATATTTCTACCCCTTAAATCTATTTCGTTCTTTATGGTTTTGGATTTTGAACTAATAATAGTCTTCGTCTTTTTTTCTACCTTATCATTAGCTTCTGAATCACTTCTTCTTAAAGTGCTTATATGAACATTAACTTTCATGATACCTACTTGTACCGTAACATTGCCACCTTCATCAGGTAAAGATAGTATTTCACCTTTTTGATTTAGGCTCAACACTTCAACAGTCTCACCTATTTTAAGATTCTTTGGTGGCTTCTTAGATTTTACATTGAGCACATCTTTAGCAATAGAGCTATCTACTTCATCTATTTTAGATGATAGCATATCCTTAGCTTCTTGTATTCTTTTATTTCTTTCTTTAACTACTTCACTGGAAATATCTCTTAGCTCAGAAATGATTAGATCAGATTCAAGCTTAGCATTTTTAAGTAAATCCCTAGCTTCTTCCCTTGCTTTTTGAAGGATTTTGTCCCTCATTTCTTTAGTTTTGTCTTTTTGCTTTGAAAGATCCACTTTTAGTATTTCAATTTCACTTTTAAGCTTTTCTGTTTCTTCACGATTTTGCTCTGTTTCCAGTCTGTCTCTCTCTATAGCTTGCAAAACATCTTCGAACTGAATATTCTCTTGAGATACCAACTGCCTTGCATAATCTATTACATAGTCTTGAAGACCTAATCGCTTGGATATTTCAAAGGCATTTGACTTACCAGGCACTCCAATTAATAGTCTATAGGTAGGCCTTAGGGTCTCCACATTAAATTCTACGGAAGCATTTCTTACATTTTCTGTTGTTAATGCATTTAGTTTAAGTTGGCTATAGTGGGTTGTGGCAATAGTTCTTACATTCATTTTTAATAAATGATCTAGTATCGACATAGCAAGTGCTGCCCCTTCTGTAGGATCCGTTCCTGCACCTAACTCGTCAAATAGTATCAAACTATTTAACTCTACATTATTTAATATATCTACAATATTGGTCATATGGGATGAAAAAGTAGACAAACTTTGCTCTATACTTTGCTCGTCTCCTATATCAGCAAATACCTGGTCAAAAACAGCTATTTCCGAGTTGTAGTCTGCAGGTATATTTAGTCCTGATTGAGCCATTAGAGTAAATAGTCCTACAGTTTTTAATGTAACAGTTTTTCCTCCTGTATTAGGTCCTGTAATAATTAGAGATGTAAATTCATCTCCCAAATATACATCTATTGGAACTACATTATTTACACCTAATAGTGGATGTCTACCTTG
Organism: Tissierella sp.; assembly: GCA_012735585.1. Taxonomy (GTDB): domain Bacteria; phylum Bacillota; class Clostridia; order Tissierellales; family Tissierellaceae; genus JAAYTL01. Next base: position 18,729 of record JAAYGX010000027.1, on the reverse strand, counting down.
CTTTATATGAATGTAGCCTCTATTATTTAAAATTGGCTTCGTAGCCTTCATGTCTAGTGCCAGTTTACCCTTGGCAAAGATAAAGTCCAATTTTTGGAGTATCTTTTGATTATTAAATATGCTTTCAGATTCTACTTCTACCATAGCGGAAAGTTCAGCCAATATTCTTTCAATCTCTTCTCTTTCCTTAACTTCAAGCTCCCTTAATTGATTATTAAGTTCTACAACAGCCATTGGCTCAACAAATGCAGTGGCTCCACTGGAGCTAACATCATGAACAAGACCTGGTACATTGCCACGATTTTCTTGTTTTACAGGTATTACATATCGTCCTTCTCTCATAGTGACAATACTATCCTGTAAATATTTCTTGCTTGATTGTGAGTTTATTATGGCGTTTAATTTATCTTTGATCGCATCATTTTTACTAGTAATTTGTCTTCTAATACTTCTTAGGGTAGAACTGGCATGATCCGATACTTCATTTTCGTTTATTATTGCATTGTTTATTTCATCTTCAATGTTTTTAAAAGCCCTTAAGCCTCCTACCAATCCTTCTACTATAGGATAATGAGGAGATTTTTCTGATTGGGTTTCTTTAATAAAATTCTTTAATCCTCTAGAAACCCTTAAAGAATCAGAGATCTTTAGTAAACCACCCGGAGTCAAGGATCCGCCCATTTCAGTTCTTTTTACCTCGGGACCTATATTATGTATCCCGTATAAGGGAGGATTACCTCTATGGATTAGTATGGATAAGGCTTCATCAGTTTCTTCAAGTAAAGATACTATTTCATCTTTATTTCTACTTGGTTGAACCTTTTTAACAAGATCCTTCCCTAATTGAGACTCTGCCTTTTCTAAAAGTAGATTTAATATTTTATTGTATTCTAGCACTCGTAAGGTTTTTTCATTCAATTGGATTCACCTCTTTAAAGTATGCCTCTATAATAGTGGCCTTTGGTAATACTTGTATGCTCTTTAAACTCATCAATAAAATCCCTTGCTTGATCTTCATCAATTCGTGAATGTAAATAATCATAATACACAGATTGAATTTGTCTAATATGATCTTTCTCTAAAGTAAAATCCAACCTTATATCTGTAACTCCTGAATTTAAAATAGATTTTAAACTATCCAGCACCATTACAGGGACTGAATTGTAAATAGTGGAACTTCCACCATTTCTATTCATGTAGAAGACCATATCCATTCTATCTTTCAAACCATATCCTTTAGCAAAGTTACAAGTACTACATTCTTTATCATCTTTACATCCCTTAACCAAAGCCATTGGACAGGTCTTTGTAATCATGACAGGTAAATAACCGTATACAATCGCCTCTAGGGAAAAATCAGAGTTCTTAGTAATATTATTTATTTGACCTAAGGTTAATTCTGGTGATAGGGTACTACTAGCTACACCATTGGAATTAAAATATCTAGCAGTATAGCTATTAAATAGATTTAGTCCTATATCTCCATGTATATCTAGATCATACATTTCCCTTACAAACTCAAATGTACCTATATTAGATACTGCTATACCGTCTATTTTATTTGCTATAGGTTTAATGATCTTATCTAGAGTTTTTAAATCATGGGTATAAAGTATTTTATCTGTCCAGATATATATCTCTTTATCCCTATTTTTTAGATCAAATAAAATATCATCTATGTCATCGTAAAAGCCTAAATAAATCCTATCTAGTTTGTCTTTATTCAGCTGCTCATATTGACTTCTATTGCTAACCATTATATTTAGTTTGTTTTTTGATTGAATATCCCTACTATGATTAAAAGAAAGTAGTCTTTGTTTCTTTACTTTATATTCTGTATCATCAATTCTTTCTCTCTTATGAAAATCCACAACCATATCATTAAGCTTATCTATAGAATCTCTTCTTAGCTTATTCAAACTACTCATAGGCAAAAATGAGCCTTCTTCAAGATGAATCTCTAAGTTCGATAAATGATAACTTGTATCACCTAGTTTAGTTAATTGTTCACTTACCTTTTCTTTATTTAAGCCGGCCTTTTGTGCTTTTTCTACGATTGTGTCTAGGGATATATTGACCTTATAGTCTTTATAGTTTAGCTCTATACTTGGTTTTTCGCCAATTCTTATATCTACTTTCATATCCAAGGGGTATGTCTTTTTATTGTCCTCATAGGATGATTTGGCTTTTTTAAGTAAGTTTTGGCTAGAGGTTTTATATACCAGGGAATCTTTTTCGATATAGCCTGGCTTTTCCAAAGTGAGTATCGTACCTTTCTTGCCACTTATAGGAACTTTTAATCCTTTATATCCACCATTTTGAACAGAAAACTCTATTCCGTCTCCTTCTTCCACATCATCTTCAAGCATGATATAGACTTTATACTTATCAACTCTACTTACATATCCTAGAACGATACCTCTATTATCAGGTCTATCATAGGAAATAAAACTCCTTCCAAAATCATCTAGGGTAATTCCCTTTGTAAATTCCCTATTGAATATTTGGGTAATGTCCTTTTTATTTTGCTCTGAAATCCTATCTAAACCCTCATCTAAAGTTTTTCTGTAGTTACTTACTATGGTTGCCACATACTCAGGTCGTTTCATTCGTCCTTCTATCTTTAGGGAAGTAATCCCACTTTCAACTATCTTATCTAAATATTCCATAGTATTCAGATCTCTTGGGCTAAGTACATATTTCTTCTCCCAATTATTGACTAGGCTTCCTTCCTTATCAACTATAGAATACTGCATTCTACAAGGTTGAGCACATCTACCTCTATTGCCACTTCTTCCACCTATCATGCTACTCATTAGACATTGTCCTGAATAAGATACACATAACGCCCCATGCACAAAGCTTTCCAGTTCTATATTTGTATTGGCTTTAATGTTTTGTATCTCTTTTAAAGGTGTTTCCCTAGCTAAAACAACCCTAGTAAATCCTAGGTCTTCAAGATGTTTTGCACCATATAAGTTGTTGATCGTCATTTGAGTGCTGCCATGTATCGGTAGTTTTGGGAACAAATCCCTGACAAGGCTTGCTAAGCCTATATCCTGAACTATGATGGCATCTACATCTATTTCATAAAGAAATCTTATATAATCAAGACTCTCTTCTATCTCACTATCATCTAATAATATATTCACTGTTATATAAACCTTCACATCATTTAAATGGGCATATTTAATAGCCGCCTTTAATTCATCACGATCAAAGTTGGTAGCATTGTATCTTGCATTAAACAATTTTCCACCTAAATATACTGCATTTGCACCATTCTGTACTGCAGCATAAAGAGACTCCATGCTTCCTACTGGTGCTAATAATTCAATTTGATTTTGCACTCTTATTTTCCTTCCTTTGTATAAGTACTTGTCTCAGCTTCAATTAACCTTATATATTCTGTCAGTTCTTTTTTAGTTTCTATTAATTCAATCTGACTTTGAAAATTCTTATCTTGTAGTACTTGTAGTTGATCTTTATAATCTTGGATTTCATCTTCCTTGGATTTATAAGCTTCTTTATATTCTTCGAATTCTTTCAATAATTTATCCTTTTCAGCTTTAATTAAGGAAATTGATTCCATATGTTTTTTAGACTCTTCCTTTAACTCTTGAATCTTTTCCCTTGATTCTTTTAACTCAACATCCAAATCATCATATTTTTCAAGAGGGTCTTTAATCTTCAATTTTAGTTCTTCAAGCTCATTCTTGGCCATATGTAGTTCATCAGCTATGTGTAAGGCAGCTAATGTAGCCGCCATTGTTTGACTAAGCTTATCATTCTTTGAGGCTAAGTTTCTAATCTTTTTATCTACATAGTAAGCCAGATCCCTTATATAATCTTCATTATCTGTCCCAACTACTGTAAAGTTACGACCATCTATCATTACATCTACACGTCTTTTATCTGTCATAACTCCTCATACCTCCTCATTTCTTATACCTATATTATACTATATATCTCTGTATAATCCTATAAAAGAATAGGAGTAGATTCATCTACTCCCGAGTTTACTAAAAAAGCTAAGCTTGTCATCCTGAGTCAAGCGAAGGATCTTATGTACATGGCATACCAAGATTCTTCGCTAAAGCTCAGAATGACATATTAATAGATATTCTCTCTAGCTCCTTAATTTTGCATCTAAGTTATTTTCTAAATCAGATATAATAGCCTGTTGGATTTGATTCACTTCGTTATCTGTAAGTGTTCTTTCATAGGATCTATAAATAATAGAAAAGGCAATACTCTTTTTCCCTTCTGGTATTTGATTTCCTCTATATATGTCAAATATCTCTACATTTTCAACAAGTTCTTCACCATGTTTTAGAACTATATTCTTAATATCTCCATATAATACTTCTTCATCTACTATCACAGCTAAATCTCTATTCATTGCTGGGTATTTAGGTAATGTTTTATATTTCTTTTCAAAATTAGTTAATTCAACAATCTTATCAAAATCCAACTGAGCAATATATACTCTTTCTTTGATATCATAGTTTTCACATACATCCATATGAATTTCACCTAGAGTACCTAGTTCATAACCATCTAGTAATAACTTAGCCGTCCTTCCAGGATGGAATGTTGAATTATTCTCTTCCCTAATATATTCAGTGCCATAGATACCAAGTCTGTTTAGTAAAATTTCTATGGTTTCTTTTAAAGAGTAGAAATCACCTTCTCCATAGAAACCAATGGACAATACTTTTTCTTCACTAGGCAAGTTATCCACGGAATCCTTATTAGGTTTGAAAGTATTGCCTATTTCATAAGCATAGACTATTTCTACACCACGATTATAATTTCTAGATAATAATTCCATCATCGTAGGTATCAGCGTAGTTCGCATTACACTATAATCCTCTCCCAATGGATTTATCAACTTAATATAATCTCTTAATTTACTATCTTCAGGTAAATTAATTTTATTATATGCCTTTGGACTTATAAATGAATAGGTCATTACTTCGTTGTAGCCTAATCCTGATAATATGGATTTTGATTGATCTTCTATGATTTTTTCATAAGGTTTATGCCCTCTTGTCAAAACTCCAGTTAAAGGTTTACTCTCAATATTATGGAAACCATATAGTCTACCAATTTCCTCAACTAAATCAGCTTCTATATCTAGATCTAATCTATAGGTAGGTATGGTTGAACGTATCAAATCTTCCTCTAAAACTGATTCTAAACCTAGTGAATTTAAATAGTCTAGCATTTTTTCTACACTTAGATTTAATCCAAGAAGCTTATTTGCTCTATCTGGTCTAAGGGCAATAGTTTTCTTTTCATTTTTCTCCTTATAAACATCTATTGAAGAACCTACTACAACACCAGCTCCAATTAATTCAACCAATTGGCAACATCTATCTACAGCAAGACTTGCAAGATTAGGATCTATTCCCTTCTCAAATCTATTGGAAGCTTCTGATCTTAAATTGTAACGTTTTGCCGTTAATCTAACACTTTTTGGATTGAAATTTGCACCTTCGAATAGTACCGCTGTGGTTTCAGAAGTTATTTCTGAGTCAAGTCCTCCCATAACTCCCGCCAATGCAATTGGGTTGTTTTCATCAGCTATTACTAAATCTGAGTCTATCAACTTTCTTTCAGCATTGTCCAAAGTGACTAAAGTTTCACCTTCTTTAGCTTGACGAACTATGATTTTTCTTCCTTCTAATTTCGAAACATCAAAGGCATGCAATGGCTCTCCATATTCAAGCATTACATAGTTTGTAATATCTACAATATTATTTATAGGACGCATGCCAGCTTCCATTAATTTTCTTTGTAACCACAAAGGTGATTCTTGTATCTTTACATCTTTAATTACCTTTGCATAATATCTATTGCAGTTGTCACTTTCAACCTCTATACCTTCAAGGTAATTGGATATATGATCTTCTTCATGGCTTATAGATATCTCTGGTTCTTCTACTGGAATATTAAATGTAGCAGATGCTTCCTTAGCCATTCCAATAATACTTAAACAATCAGGTCTATTTGGAGTTATTTCCAACTCAATAACCTCATTATTTAAACCAAGAATATCTGCCACATCGCTGCCTAGCTCAAATTCTTCATTAAATACAAATATACCATCTTTATTCTCTTTGCTTATAACATTGTCATTATAGCCTAACTCCTTTAGGGAGCATAGCATTCCATTTGATTCTACCCCTCGAAAGTCAGTCTTTTCTATAACAATATCACCAGGCAATATCGTACCTTCTAAAGCAACTGGAACGCAATCTCCTTGGGAGAAGTTTTTAGCACCAGTAACGATTTGTACTTCTTTTTCTCCTATATCTACTTTACAAATAACTAATTTGTCAGCATTAGGATGGTTTTCAATACTTACAATCTTTCCAAGGACTACATTTTCAACACCTTTATTTAAGGAGTAGATTGATTCTACATGAGATCCTGATAATGTAAGTCCATCAGCCAATTCTCTAGCTGTTTTATCTGTTTTTATATAATCTTTTAACCATTGAACAGGTAGTAGCACTTTGTCATTCCTCCTTAATTAAAATTGTTGTAAAAATCTATTGTCATTCTCAAACAATAATCTTATATCATTGATTCCGTGTTTTACCATAGTAATTCTGTCGATTCCCATACCAAAGGCAAATCCAGTATACTTTTCCGAATCTATACCGCAGTTTTCAAGTACCTGTGGATGTACCATTCCACATCCAAGCAGCTCCATGCTCCATCCTGTAAAGTTACAAGCCGGACATCCTTCACCTCTACATTTTATACAAGAAACATCTACTTCAGCACTTGGTTCAGTAAATGGAAAATGATGAGGCCTATACCTTGTTTTCATGTCCTTACCAAATAATTCTTTTATAAATATGTCCAAAGTATGGATTAGATTTGCCATTGAAATGTTTTCGTCAACAACAAGGCCTTCTAATTGATGGAACATCGGTGAGTGAGTATCATCTACATCATCAAATCTAAAAGTTCTACCTGCAGATACCATTTTAAGTGGTGCCCCCAGTTCTCTCATGGCCCTTATTTGGACAGGTGATGTATGGGTTCTTAGTAAAGTATCTTCTGTTATGTAGAATGTATCAGATAAGTCTCTGGCTGGGTGATTCTCTGGTGAATTAAGAGCATCAAAATTGTTATCTACAGTTTCTATTTCTGGTCCCAAAATTACATCAAATCCCATGCTTATAAATAAATCTTCTAGCTCATCAATCGTTGCCAATAGTGGATGTCTATGACCTAGAATTTTAGTATTTGATGAGATTGTTATATCTATTTTTTCTTTTTCTAGTTTTGCTTTTTTCTCTTTATTACTTAAATAATCTTTTCGCGATTGAATACCCTCTTCTATTTTACTTCTTACTTCGTTGGCTACTTGCCCCATGATCGGTCTCTCTTCCGCAGATAGCTTACCCATATCTCTTAATATGGCTGTCAATTCGCCTTTTTTACCTAAAACTTTAACTCTCAAATCATCTAACTCTTTTAAATCATCAATATCTTTTAATCTATTAAGTGCCAATTCTTCAATTTCACGAAGTCTTTCCTTCATCTTTTTCCCTCCACAGTACTTAATATCTATATCAACTATATCTTCGATTATAGCACCATTTACTTTTTATCACAATTATATATTCCTACTTCGCATCACTTCGTACATTATAATGGATGCTGCTACACCTGCATTTAACGACTCTGCATTTCCAGGCATCGGTATCTTAATACATCTATCAGCCATATCCAAGATTTTAGGATTTACACCATTGGCTTCATTTCCTATAACACATAGAAATTTACTATTAAAATCACTATCATATATAGCCCCACCCTCTAAGGAGGTTGCCAATATATCAAAACCTTTATTTTTTAATTGGATTATAGTTTCAATAGAGCTGTCACATATATATAAGGGTACTCTAAAAATAGACCCCATCGTCGATCGAACTACCTTCAAGTTGTATGGATCTACTGAGCCCTCTCCAAGTATAATCCCATCTATATTAAATGCATCAGCTGTTCGAATAATAGTACCCATATTACCAGGGTCCTGTACTCCATCAAGGAACAAGATTGATGGCTTATTTAAATAATCTACTTCCGATAAATTTCTTACATTAAATTCACATATAGCCATTATTCCTTGAGGGTTTTCTGTATCAGATATACTATTAAATAGGGAGTCGTTAATTTTAACAAGATTATCCCTATTTTTTATACCTTCATAAAAAACAGATCCTTCTTCAGAATCCAAAAACCCATCTGAGAACAGGATGCTCTTTATCTTTATTCCATTAATTATTGCTTCTTCAATGATTTTTATTCCTTCTATTATAAAGAGTCTGTTTTTCCAACGATTCTTTTTTCTGTTTAATCCCTTTATCTCTTTAATTAAAGAGTTTTGGCTAGAACTTATTTCTAACATTAGACCACCTACAATTAATTCTATTTTAGGTCAAAAATAAAAAGTTCCCGTATCAGGAACTTTTATGTTAATTACTCTTTGCAATTTCAACTAATTTTGCAAAACCTTCTGCATCGTGAATAGCCATCTCTGATAGCATTTTTCTGTTTACTTCGATATTTGCTTTTTTTAGTCCGCTTATGAATTTGCTATAGCTCATACCATTTGCTCTTGCAGCAGCATTAATTCTAGTAATCCATAATTGTCTAAAATCTCTTTTTCTTTGTTTTCTACCTATATATGCATAATTTAATGATTTCATTACAGCTTGGTTAGCAGGTCTAAATAACTTACTCTTAGCACCAAAGTAACCTTTAGCTTGTTTTAATATTTTTTTATGTCTTTTTTTGGCATTAACGCCTCTTTTTACTCTTGCCATTTAATGTAATCCTCCTATATAAAATAAAATTATCTATCTTGGTAACATTGAATCTATTCTTCTTTGGTCGCCCTTGCTCACCACTGCACCTTGTCTTAAGTTTCTAACTCTCTTTGGTGATTTTTTCCCAGTATTATGTTGTTTAAAAGCCTTATATCTTCTTAATTTTCCAGTACCAGTTCTTTTAAATCTCTTCGCTGATGCTCTGTGAGTTTTCATTTTTGCCATAATATTTCCTCCTAAACTTACTCTGACTTTGGAGCTAGAAACATTACCATATTTCTACCTTCCATTTTTGCAGGTTTTTCTATAATTCCATGATCTTTTGTTAAGTCTGCAAAGTCTTTTAAGACAACTCTACCTATTTCTGTATGTCCCATTTCTCTACCTCTAAATCTTACTGCAACCTTAACTTTATCTCCATCATTTAAGAATTCATTCGCTCTTTTTGCTTTTACATTTAAGTCATGAATTTCAATATTTGGGGTTAATCTAATCTCTTTAACATTGATAACCTTTTGTTTCTTTCTAGCTTCCTTTTCTTTCTTAGCTAATTCATACTTGTATTTTCCGTAGTCCATAATCTTACACACTGGTGGCTTAGCATTTGGAGCCACATTAACTAAGTCAAGTTTTCTTTCGTCTGCTATTTCTAAAGCCTTTCTTGTTGGTACAACCCCTAGTTGACTACCATCTGAGTCGATTAATCGTACTTCTCTTTCTCTTATCCCCTCATTAATCTGAAGATCTTTAATAATACAGCACCTCCTAAATATTTTCAAAAAACATTAAAAGCGGGTATACAATACCCGCTCATCACACAATAAAATTAATCTTATATAAATAAGACTTATTTAAAATTCGTATAACCCTAAAAGCCACGGCCATAAGGTGAGAAGCGGACACTTCTACTTGCATCTTTAATATTTAATTTACTATACAAGTATATGCTATATATCAATCTTTGTCAAATGATTTGTGTAATTTTTTTCCCCTAGGTTGTCATTCTGAGGCCTAGCCGAAGAATCTTTGCTTAAAGTAGATTTAAGATCCTTCGTTTCACTCAGGATGACAGAATAGTAAAAGTTTTATTCTGTCATTTTGTTAACTCATATAATGCCTTAGTATAAATTTCAGTTATTTTCATAAGGTCTTCTATACTTATATACTCATCTTTTTGATGGGCCACATCTTTTCTTCCTGGAAACATAGGCCCAAAGGCTACTGCATTCTCCATAGCTCTAGCGTATGTTCCACCACCGATTGTAATTGGTTTTGAATCATAATCCTTAGTCACGTCTCTGTAAACATCCATTAATTTTTTAACCAGGAAATCATCCTCTGCCACATATAAAGGCTTCTGTTCTGATTTTCCTTCTATAAGAGTGGTATTTGTATCCTTTAGATTTTCTCTTATACCATCATAAACTTCCTTTGCACTAGATTCAATAGGATATCTTACATTTATTGTTAATACTACATTGTCATTATCATATTTTATGATCCCAGGATTGAAGTTCAGTTTGCCAGATACTTCATCTTCAAAGCCACAACCAATCTTTTCTCCATAGTGATAAAATCCTATTCTTTCATTATAAGTTCTTACAAATTCAACAAATGAATTATCTCCATCTAAGACTTCCCCTAGACATGCCATCAAATAGGATATAGCATTTTCACCTTTTTCAGGAGTGCTCCCATGGGCAGATACTCCTTTGGCTAACACTTTTACTATATTGCCATCTACCTCTATACCTATTGGATTGTTGTTGTTTTCTTTATATGTTTCAAATCTCTTTACAAACTGATTTGCATTATCCATTTCAAAAGTAGCCACTGCATTATCCGGCACCATATTAGGTGCTGAGCCACCCTTTAGATCAATCAATCTAAAACTTCCATTTGTATCACTTAGCTGATGATTTAAGTCAAATATAATGATACCCTTTTCACCATGTATTACAGGGAAATCAGCATCTGGTGTAAAAGCCATTGTAGGGGCCTCTTCATTGGCAAAATAATGGTTCATACATCCCCAACCTGTTTCTTCATTTGTACCAAATATTATTCTGACTTTCCTTTTTAGCTCCGCCTTTGACTCTTTTAATGCTTTCATAGCATATAATGCAGCTACAGCAGGTCCTTTATCATCTACTGCACCTCTACCATAAATCTTTCCATCATGAATTTCTCCACCATATGGATCATATGTCCATCCATCTCCCTCAGGTACAACATCTAGATGTACAAGTATACCAACGGTCTCTTCACCTTCTCCAAATTCAGCATGAGCCGCATATCCGTCAAACTCTTTTATTGTAAAACCTAACTCTTCCGATAAATCTATAGCATATTTTAAAGCATTATACGGTCCTTCACCAAAAGGCATCCCTTTTATTGGAGTTTCTTCAACTGATTTTATACTTATTAATTCTTGTGTTTTTTTGATGATGTCTTCTTTATAGCTTTCAATCAAATTAGTAAATTCCATTATTATCGACTCCTTTTTTCTCTTAATTTTATTATACATCAATTTTATTATTAAACAACTTCATATTTTTCTTATATAAAAGCTGGAAATGGTTACACTAACTTTAGAAACAGATTAGGAGGGATAGATTGAAAAAACATACAATAGTACTTTTTGCCTTAGTTTTTGGAACGATTACTTCTTTATTGTTAATTGTTCAAAGTTTTAGACCTATAGATGGTTTAGAAAGTATAACAAGTACAGATAGAATCGCTGTATGGGCTATCACAGTAATTCTATTTATATATTATAAGAGTTTAAATTCCAAACCTCAATTAGTACCCTCAATGATATCCATCGAAAAGGAGAACAGCAGAGATAAAGACAAACCAGGGGTATCTTTTAAGGATGTAGCAGGTCTCGATGAAATAAAGGAAGAATTACAAGAAACCATAGACTTTATGATTAACTCTGAAAAGTACAAAAGAATGGGCGCCAAAATTCCAAAGGGCATATTATTCCACGGACCTCCTGGAACTGGTAAAACACTTCTGGCTAAAGCAGTAGCTGGTGAAACTAATTCTAGTTTCCTATATGCTAGTGGATCTGAATTTGTTGAGAAATATGTAGGTGTAGGGGCAAAAAGAGTAAGAACCCTCTTTGAAAAAGCAAAAAAAGAATCACCTTCTATCATATTCATCGACGAAATCGATGCCATAGGTACAAAGAGAAACCAAGACTCCAATAATGAAAAAGATCAAACTCTTAATCAATTATTAGTTGAATTGGACGGATTTAATACCGATGAAACTGTAATAGTTATAGGTGCTACTAACAGGCTAGACTTACTTGATGAAGCACTACTACGACCAGGTAGATTTGATAGACATATATATATCGGAAATCCAAATATGCCTGCTCGTGAGAAAATATTGGAGGTCCATACTAAAAATAAGCCATTAGATGGTAAAATTGATATCAAAGCCTTTGCCAAGAAGACTACAGGACTATCAGGTGCCCAACTAGCAAATATAGCAAACGAAGCTGCCATCATTGCAGTAAGAAACAACAAAAAGGAGATTTCAACTCTTGAATTTGATGCAGCTATCGAAAGAGTCGTAGCTGGACTAGAGCTGAAAAACCCAAATGTCCTACTCAAAGAAAAGAAAACAGTAGCTATTCATGAAGCTGGCCATGCATTGGTATCAAAGATTCTAGATACGGACACAGTTCAAAAAATATCCATTATCCCTAGGGGGCAAGCTTTGGGATACGTGCTAAAATACCCTGATGAAGACAGATATCTTTTAACAGAAAAAGAGTTGGAAAATAAGATCATCACTTTACTTGCAGGAAGAGCTGCAGAACAGGTGATATTTAAAGAGATTACAACTGGAGCAAAGGATGATTTAAGTAAGGCTACAGATATAGCTAGAGCAATGGTGTGCAGCTATGGCATGAGTCCTTTAGGTACTTTGGCCCTAGATGAATTGTATATAAAATACAACTACGATACCATTAGGATTGAAATCAAGGACATTACCGACAGGACCTATAAAAAGGCAATAGAGTTAATTGAAGATCATATCCATATCCTACATAAAATTGCAGACAGATTAATGGAAAAGGAAACAATCGACAGTGAGGAATTGGATTTAATCTTTAAGGAAAATAAAAGACCACCTAAACCTAATTTTGCACTATGAAAAATGGAAGAGATTGTACTCTTCCATTTTTTTATATCTATTTAGCAGTTCTTATAACTTTAAATTCAAAATCTTGTTTCTCAATTTTTTCATTAATCTCATCAACTTCTTCTTGAAGAACTTCTAGCTTTTCATAAGTTAGCTTATATCCGTCGTATAATGCCTTATGGTTGGCATCCATCTTGTCTTCTAGTCTAACAATCTCCTGTTTTAGATTCTGTTCAACATTAGCTAATTCATCTTTGGTTGCCATATTGGATTTTATGTCTTGGACCTCAGTATAAAGAATCTCTAGTAATTCAAATATCTTTTCATCCATTTTATTACCTCCGATTATATTAATTATCAATATTATAGCATTTAATAGTTATTATTGAAACTGATAATAAAATATTGAAAATAATTATATCAACCAAGCCTCATTTACTTCACCTGCTCAATCGTCCCATCCTTGATTCTCCATACATTGTCCGATGCTTCTGCTATTTCCATATCATGGGTTACGATGATTACACAAAAGTCTTGTTCGTGGGCTAATTGTTTTAGTATATCTATGATTCTATCGCTATTTTCATCATCTAGATTTCCCGTTGGCTCATCTGCCAGGATTACCCTTGCTCCTGTGGCTAGGGTTCTACCTATGGCTACCCTTTGCTGTTCTCCTCCTGATAAATTGGATGGATATCTTGATTGCTTATCTCCGTCTACCCCTATAGAGTCCAATACTTCTTTCCCCTTTTTTCTTGCTTCTTCTTTAGGGACTCCTTTGTATTCCATAGGAAAACTTACATTTTCCAAGGCAGTGAGTAAAGGAAATAGCTGAAATGCCTGGAATATCATAGAGACGGAATCCCTTCTATATTCATCTAAGTCTAAATCTTTTAGATCCTGATCATCTATGGAGATCCTCCCTTGGGTAGGTTCATCTAAACCTGCCATGATAGAAAGTAATGTAGTTTTACCACTACCTGAAGGACCTACAATTGCATTCACCTGTCCTCCTTTAAAGCTACAATTTACATCTTTTAATACATCTTTGTTCGCTCCTTTGTATCTGTAAAATATGTTTTCAAGCTCTAATCTTGCCATTAATTCCCTCCTTTATTCTTTCACCTGAAGCATTTCAAGTGGTTTCTTATCAAGTACATTTTTTAAGCTTGCTAAAACACCGATCATACTTGCAATTAAATACCCCGTTGTAATAAATAAGTACTTCCATATTGGATATATACCTGATTTAAAAGTTACTACACTGATCACTGCTATAGCGAATACTTGACCTATAATCACTAATGATAAGCTCTCTGTAAATACGTATCGTTTTACTTCCGACTTTTTTACTCCAAGGATTCTCATAATTGCTAGCTCTTCGCTTCTTCTAAGGATTAATAAATAAGGTAAAGCTACAGCGGTGATTAATGATAAACCCAAGAGAATTGGATATATAATATTTAGTAATTCTAGATTTTTCTCTAATGGCTCAATGGTTTCCGTCAATATGTCATCATGAAGTACCAGTTTATATCCAGTACTATAATCATACTTATTTTTGGAAATATGATTCAATATCTCTTCCCTATTGTAGTAAAGCTCTTCATTCTTCTCTTGATCAAATAATAAATTGATCTCTTCATAGTAGAGATTGCTGCTCCCTATCATTCTCACAGCTTCTATTGGATAGATGAAGATTTCGTATTTGCTCGTACGTGAAAGCCCTTGTATCTGAGTTTCGTCATATGTTGGATATGCATAGCTTTCAAAGGTGCCAATAATGGTTCCATATACAGCCGTATAGATTGAACCCCATTCTTTCAAAGCTACTTTATGTCCGATCTCTAAGTCATAGGTCTCCATAGTGACCGTAGATGCTAAAATTGGAATTTCATCTTTCGTTGAATTATAAGAGTTAAATTCATCTAATATACCTTGATTTTCTACTCCATATAGCTTAATTCCACTATCAGAGTTTAGTTCTTGATTCGATGCTACTATGGTCATATTTGGATTTCTTTCGTAATATTCTAAATTTAAAATGTCTTCTT
This sequence comes from Tissierella sp., assembly GCA_012735585.1. Taxonomy (GTDB): domain Bacteria; phylum Bacillota; class Clostridia; order Tissierellales; family Tissierellaceae; genus JAAYTL01. The sequence continues at coordinate 3,659 of JAAYGX010000027.1, read as the reverse complement.
TTCTAATGGTCTCTTTGGTTCCATATCGATCAATATTCATTTCATCATATTCATTCAGTACAAGACCAAAGTAATCTTCAACTAATCCAGTTTCTAAAGTTTTATTTAGAATGTCTTCATAAATACTTCCATTATCCGACATTTCTACCTCACCAATATATGCCAGTTCTCCAACGATTCTTGTTTCAGATATGTTTTTTTCAATGAAAGTCTTATTTGACTCGATTACATTGATTAAATATATAAGGGTTCCGATCAAAAGCCCTGTCACTACTACCTTTAAAGTTGTAGTTACAATAGAACGAGAAATATATTTTTTGCCATATTCTTTAAGGGCTGTCTTCCCCTTACTGAGGTGGATACTTGAATCATCAAATGAAAGTGTCTCTGCTAAGTCATCGGTACAAAACTCATTATCAGGGATATCTAAATCAATTCTATTCAAATCAACTTTATCTAAGTTTTTTTCTTTCTTTTTTATTCCTTTACTAAAAAACTCAAGTAAGGATTTGTTTTTCAGTTTTGACATCATAAATAAAGATTGGATCATCAACAAACCGATGATGATTAAAAATATTATAAATACAAATTTTACACTAATTGAAGAATCCAAATTACTTGGTAATTCTCCTAAGATTTCTTCTAAAATCCTTTGGGAATTTGCTATAGCAGTTTGATAGCCGATATAGGCGGATACCCCTACTCCTAGTGTGCTAAAAATATATAATGGCATCCATAGATGTCTGGCCGCAGACTTATGTGTAACACCCAGTATCCTTTCAATAGCATAGCTATTCTTATAAATTCCCATATACATATATATAATGAACAACAGTACAGATAATAATAAAATACCATATAATATAATATTTGTTTTAAGATTATCCAAAACTTGCTTCGTCGATACCCAAAATGTTTCCGCATTATTATCTATAAATTGAAGTTCATATCCAGCTTCCCTAATAGGCTCTCTATATTTTTCAATGAATTGTGATTGTTCAACAGGATTATTCAAGACAAAATTATAATTTTGTCCAAATAAATAAGACATTCCATCTTCAACAAGAAATTTCAGAAACTCTTCTGGCACTGTACTCGTAGGTATATATATATTTCTCCCTGAACTATAAGCATCATAAACACCTACGATCTCGTATTCAATCACGTCACTTTTATGATAGTTCTTCCATTCTTTCCTATCTTTTTCAGTCATCAAATAATAGGAGATTTCACTTTCCATATATTGAATAGGAATTTTATCCCCTAATTTTAACTTTCGTACTTCAAAAAAGTGCTTTCCGACAACGCAAACTTTATTGATGTTCTTATGATCATCATAGTTAAGCCATCTTCCATCAAACAGGGTATAATCACCAAAAGATTCTTGAGTCCGTGGCAGGGTTTCCATGCTTTTAGTCGCATTCATGTTAAATGATCTAGTGTTGATATCCAAAAGCTCCATATCCTCTCGCATCTTTTGCCATTTGGGATCATCTAAATCAAACTCATCAATATTATCAATTTTCTCATACAAAGGTCCACTATCGTATAATGGTTTCAACGTGTATGAACTTTCATCAGCAACCCTATTTGGCTCACATCTAAAGAGATAATTGGCTCCAATTTCAAGAGCATATAATTCATCAATGATTATATCATCCATATACGGAATTAAGTTTGTTGTGAGCATTTCATACTTTGGTGCTGCAACTTTAAAAAATCCATCTTTAAACATTGTGCCATCTTTCATATAAATCCAATCAGGATATCCACCAAGTAATTTTTGCACACGACTCTCTAAGGTCACACCATCGTAACGATCCTTGGCTGGAATTATGGTTCGTATATTTTCAGGTTGTACGATAACGAATAGATCCCTTACAAAAAAATGATTACCGGATAATTCATTATAAGTCTCAGTAAAAACATTATAATCCGAATTTAATAAATGGTCACTGACTCCTAATGCGTATATATTAGGGTCTTCATAAGCAATCATTGGCTCATCTTTAAGCATTTCTCTGATCTCATATACATTTCCAGTGCTCTTTCTGTCTGATAAATCCATCTGTATATATCCAATGCTATGGTACACTTCTTTTGCAGACTCAACTTCTTTACTGACTATAGCATACGATGTAAAGTTCATGATAAAAGCCCCAGAAACTAAGGACAATATTAGAATAAGCAAGACAAATTTCATTGGACGTCTAATGATGGATTTTATTATTGGATTTTTCATTTTATTCACCTCTAGTAAATCTAATCAAAGATTTCTACTTTTTCATCCATTGATTCTACAGTTCTAAAACCAATAAGCACCTTAAATAGATCCCCATCGATCTCTACTTTAAAGTCTCCACCACATAATTTACTAAAACTTTCAGCTATTGCCAATCCTAATCCACTTCCCTCGGTTGTTCCTCTGTTAAATCTTTGTAGAATTTCTTCAGATGTAAAATTCATTTTATAACTTGCAATATTTTTAATGACTACTAGTGCATTATCGATGATATTCTGAAATACTCTATAAAGCTTTGTGCCATCCGAAACAATATATAGAGGCTCTTCAGGAAAAATGGCTTTAACTTGAAATTTAGATTTTTCAATATCATCTTCCATATCCCCAATGTCTGTTCAATAAGCTTTATTAGATCGAGAGTTTAAAAATTCAATTGAATATCTCCACTTGTACTCTTGGCTAAATCAAATACATCTAATACGATTTTCTTTAGGCTATTGGATTTTTAAGATAGGATATTGATATAATCCCTTGCGATCTTCCTCTTTCAATAGTAAATCCACATAAGAGATAATCGACGTAAGGGGTATTTTCTGCCTTCATCTGTTCTGCCAAGCTTTCCTTAAATCCTCTATCAATTTCCTGAAAAGCGTCATTATTGCACCTAATATACCAATAAACCAGTATCATTTGAAGAATTATAAACACAATCATCGGCGGGTTTCTTGGTACAAATATAAGTATAATTGCAAATAGTATTCCACTGGATATAGTAAATGCTATTTGTCTTTTATATAAGACTTGTGAAGGATAGTATTTTTTTTATTGAATTCTATGGCCGGGAAACTTTATACATTAGATAAAGTTTCCCGGCCCTTTGTTCATTTAACTTGTCTACTATTCATTTAGACTCATTAATATTGTGGCTGCCGCTCCCTCCTGAAGAGCTCCATCATTACCAGTACGTGAAATTCTTACTGATAGCAAATCACATTCGTTTACATCATAATCAGCTATTACAGATATACAGCAGTTTGGTGGGTTTGGTCCTGTAACTGTTGCTATAACTCCTGTGTCTATTATAGTCTCACCACAATCTGTACTACGAACAATTTCAGCACTTACAGTGTCATCTGGTCCTAATGCTTCATCTCTGATGCTAAAAGTCAATCCTATAATCGTAGAATCCCTTGGTACAACAATTGTAGTCCTTGCAAAATCAGCCTCAGAAGTTCCTAATCCTAAATAATCTAAATTACCAATGGATTGATCCGATCCTAAATAAACTGTGGTTACACCTGGTCCCGTCTCCCCTATTGGACCCGGTGGACCTGTTGGGCCTTCTGGTCCCTCCGGACCTGCTGGGCCTATTGGTCCCTCCGGACCTGCTGGGCCTTCTGGTCCCTCCGGACCTGCT
>JAAYGX010000026.1 GCA_012735585.1 Tissierella sp. | reverse complement strand
TCATCGTCATCATCGTCATCATCGTCATCATCGTCATCATCGTCATCGTCGTCATCACCGTCATCGTCGTCATAATCATCATTGTTATCATTATCGACATCGTCGTGGTCATCATGCCGAGGGATGACTATAGAATCTTTTGGTGGTTCTGAAGTTTTGTCGGTATCATCACTATTTATAATACTGTCGATATCTATTCCAGTCTTTTGAGATATTGCTATTAGCTCTTCTAAGGATAAATTTACTAAATCATCAGTTTTAAGCTCAGGATTTAATATAATCATATTTCTAATAAATGTCATTTTCCCAACTGATACCCCATATTCCTTGGCAAATTTTTCTATGGTGTTACTTTCCTCTAAGGTCTGAGTCAATAAAATTGGTTTTCTATTCATATTATCAAGCTTATTGTGAATTATCATATTCAGCTCATTAGCTTGTTTCTCACCTTTTTCTTTATCTTTATTAAATACTGATAAAAGCATAACCTCATCTTCTTTACTAATATAATCATTATTTAAAAGAGAATCTAAAATATCTTCTGTTACTTCACTTAAATCTTTTCCCTTATATTCAACTTCATTTATGACTTTTAATGCATCTTGGTTAATAGCTTCTAATATAATAACTTGATTTTTTTTATTGGTTGTTAGATGAATTCCTGGATTAACATCTAAATATATCTCACTATCGGGGATTCTAAACTGTTGAAAATTAAAAAATACAAATAAAAACACAGCAGCAATAGAAGCAAAAGACATAATAGGCTTTACCCCGATTTTTCTATTTTGTCTAGTTATATCATCGTGTTTCATCATCTTTGGCACATTTTGACTTTTTATATTTTCTAGTAAGCTAATAGGGGCTTGATTTACACCCTTTTTTAGACGCTCTAGAATCTCATGCTCTCTATAATCCATCATGTCCTTTCCCCCCTTCTGATAAATGATTCCTAATTTTCTTAAGTGCTCTATGATATTTTGAAAGGGTTGTAGAAAGCTTAAGTCCTATACTTTCAGCAATCTCCCTATGTTTCAGTCCAGATACCGCATATAATAAAATTATTTTTCTTTCATCTTCAGACAATATATCCAGAGCTGCTTCTAATACAATCTTATCTTCATTATCCCTTATATAAGAAAACCTTGAATCATCTGCTATCTCCATGGAATCTAAGTTAATTTCCCTTTTATTCTTTCTAATCTTCGAAAGATATAGGTTCTTAGCTATTGTAAACATCCATGCCAAAGGCTTGCCCATTGGTTTGTATAGATGAGCTGCGGACATAATCTTTAGATAAGTCTCCTGCATTAAATCCAGGGTTTCATCATGATTCTTTACAATAGACAGGATATAAGCGTAGAGAGTCCTTTCAGTTAAATGATATAGCTCTTCTAATGCTTCCATATCATTGGCACCGATACGTTCAAACAATCTTTCATCTATATAATCCTGGCTAGTATTATCATCTCTTGGTGATCTTTGGTTGTCATCAAAAACAAATGTGAAAAGTAACATCTCTGCACCCCTTATACTTATATAACGCACTTCCATATAATTTTATTGCATCAAAATAATATTTTATTATTAAATTTTAACTTCTCTTCATTATACCTAAAATAATACATAAGAAAAAGTGGCTGATAATCAATAAGATATCCGCCACTTAAATATATTAATAATTAACTTTCTCTTTTAGGAAAGTTCCTGACCTTAGTTCACTAAAGGCCAACTCCAACTCTTCCCTAGTATTCATCACTATAGGGCCGCCCCATGATACAGGCTCATCTAATCTATCAGAACTAATAAATAAAATCTGTATAGCATCATCTAAAGACTCTATATCTAGTGAAGTACCTTCAGTAAGTTTTACAGCTGTCTTTTCACTTACAATCTCACCAGCTACTTTAGCATCACCTAATAATAAAAATACCAAAACTGATTTATTATGTTCCATATCAATTGTAAATTTCTTATTAGAATCCAATAATATATGATAATAATCTAATGGTGAATATTTACCAGTAAAACCTTTGTGTCCCTTGTACTCTCCACTTATGAGTCTTAGGGTTCCACCTTCTATAGCGATCTCTTCTATTTGTTCTTTTTTAATACTATGATATTCTGGTGGAGCCATTTTATCCTTTGCAGGCATATTTAACCAAAGTTGAACACCTAGCATTCTTTTAGAGGCTGGTAGTTTTTCTTCGTGTAAAATACCTGAGCCTGCAGTCATCCATTGAACTTCGCCATCTGTAATAGCATCTTCATTTCCTAAACTATCTTTGTGGACCATATTGCCACTGGATATAAGACTTACAGTCTCTATCCCTCTATGAGGATGCATTGGAAAGCCTGCTATGTATTCATTAGGGTCAATACTATCAAATGAATCTAACATTAAAATTGGATCATAAAATTCAATAGTATTATGCCCTAATACCCTTACTAAGTTTACCCCAGCACCATCTGTAGTTCTATAACCTGTAACTTTTTCTCCAATTTTTCTTTTCATATTTTGAACCTCCATTCAATCATTCAAATTTATCTTTGATTCAGTATTACCCATAATTTTAGTTTTAAATAATTAATTTAGATATTATTCTTTAATACATGAACTTTAATAAGATAGAGCATTTGTTGCTATATTGAAGAAAAGATTATACAATAGAAACAATAAAGTAATTTAAATCTGTTTATATTTAGTTATTAGGAGTATAAATATAGAGAATGATGAATATAAAGATAGGGTGAATTTATGAGAAAAATAAATTTCTTTTATTATATTTTTATTAGCAACATTATACTTATCTTAGCTTTCATAAATACAGACCTTTTCCTGAATAAGCTACTTATATTGATGATAATAGCATTTCTAGGAATTGCTCTAAAAGACCACTTTCATGAAATTAAAAGTCTAGAAGAAAAAGGAAATATTACAATCGAAAAACTTAATTTAGATAATTTGAAGATATTAATAGGTTGTTCTTTAGCGGCTATCCTAACTTGGTATATCAATCATAAAATAGGCTATGGACCTATAGTAGCTAATGGTATTGTCGGGGTAATAGTAGCTTTACTATTCTCATCAAAAAAAGCAGGGGCTTACTATATAGCGTCCTTTATAGGTATGTCCAGTCAGGCTATTGTACCATCAATGACTATGTCAGGTATCATAGGTTTGTTAGCAGGTTTTGTAATTATCTTTTCCCAAGAGGTCTATGCAGGTATGGGGGGAAAGGGCGGAACTATAGCTGCATTTTCAACACAGTTAGTAAGAATGATTTTGGGTTTTTTTATATAAGAAAGGTGATAGACAATGATGACATTTATGATAATAATTACAGCAATCATGGCTACTTGCCTAACTTATTTTATATGTTTTAATTTAAATAAAGGGCCTGTACTTGCTTCAGCAATAGTGACATTGATTTCAGGACTTCTATTGCCTTATTTCTTTTCAACTGGAGGATCCCTTTTGGCAGGAGTAGCTACATGTGGCTCCTATGCAGCCATGGTATCCAAAGCTAAATTTCCTAGATTTACTGATATGGTATTTGTAGGAATTATATGTGGTATAGTATTTGCCTTGACTCAGGATGTATTTATAGGAGTAGGAGGAAAACTTGGCTCTATAGCAGCTATTTCTGGCTTCACATGGTTGGGAATTAGAAGGGTGATGAAGCATATTAATATAAAAAAATCCACCAGATAATGGTGGATTCTATATTAATGCATGCAACAGCTTATAATTCTTGTTATTGTAAATTAATCTAACTATACATATAATATTAAAGCTATAAATTTTAGAGTTCTGTCCCCTATATTTTTTAAAGAATGTTCATGTCCTTCATGGGTGATCATTGCATCTCCAGGATAGACCTTTTTCACTACACCATCATCAGTGACTTCCCCTTCACCTTCTAAGATATAATAAATCTCGAAATCATTTTCGTGGCTATGGCTTCCAACAGAACACCCAGGCTCTAACTCCATTAAACTAAATAATCTACCTTTATTACATAATCCTTCAGCATCAGTTATATGAGTAAACTTTACAGATCCAATCCCATCTTTCATATTATCTGCTTTAGCAACTTTCATATCATCTTTCTTAATTATCATAAATACAGCCTCCTTGTAAATAATACTTTTATCATTAAAATCATACCATAATTCATATAAAAATATGTATTTTTATATCTAGCTATTTAGGGTAATAATAATATAAGAAATTCCTTAAGGAGGTCGTACTGATGAAAGCTAAAGATATAATGACTAAAGAAATAATCACAATAAAAGAAGAAGATACCGTTGAAGTAGCAGCTGGAATACTTAATGAAAAGGGTATCAGTGGTTTACCTGTTGTGGATGAGGATCATAGATTAAAAGGTATCATAACCGAAGGAGATCTTATAAGAAGAGTAGCTAAGATAAGTGGCCCTTCAACCATTGAAATATTAGGCGGTATATTGCCTCTTGAAAGGAAAAAGGATTTTATAGATAAGATAAACAGATATATGGGATATTTGGTTAAAGATATGATGACTAAAGATGTAATCACAATTTCTGAGGATACGGAAATTGAAGAAATAGCTACTTTAATGGTAAAAGAAAAGATTAAGAGGATTCCTGTAGTAGATGGAGAAAAGAGACTAATAGGTATTATTTCAAGAAGGGATATAATGAAGAATTTATTTGATGAGATTAGGTAGAGTTTGGAAGATAAAAAGAAAATCCTATCAATTTAGGATTTTCCTTTTTTTGAAGCATCTTTTCTACTTTGGCTGTTGAAGTTCTATAATTTTAACTATGAAGGCAACCTTTGAGTCAATATAATTAGGAAATTTAAGTAATCTTATACTTTCTTACTTGTTTTTAATTCGACATAGATTCCTAAAATCCTTCTTTTATTACAATGTCTCCCAAGTATTTTGTACTTTATATTTTCCTTAAATAGGAATAACCTCTACCTAAGTTAGGTAGAGGTTATTCCTCACTCCCCGTCCTATGACAAGGAGATTTTTTTATCTTTATTCTTCGTAGCTGCCCTTAACTAATACTTGACTATTGTTCATCATTAGTTTTCCTTTACTAATTACTGAAATTAGATTGATTTTATTGTCTATAATTAATAAATCTGCATCACAATTTTGAGATATAGTCCCCTTATTAGGATATAGGTTTAAGGCTTTAGATACATTTGTTGTGAAAAATGGTAGTAATTTTTCTAAACCCCATCCTAAATCTAATGACATATTTTGTAATTCCTTATATAAACTTTTTACAGAAGAAGCCCCTATTTTAACTAAATTTCCCGATTCATCATATTTAGACCAACTTCCATATCCGTCAGAACTTACAGTTATATTTTCTAGTGGAACGCCTTCTTCCTCTGCCTTTCCAATTACATTTGTAGGTGAGAGTTCTTCATAAAGACCACAGGTTAAATCAATTATTCCACCTCTTTTAGCATAATCAAAGGATTCATTTAATAACTCTACCTTTCTATTTACGTGGGTAGGTCTGATAGTTCTAATAGGAATTTCAGTTTCTTCTAGAACCTGATTTATTAATCCTAATCCTTGGGATCCATCTCCCATATGAGCAACTACAATTCCAGCTTTTCCAGATAGCATACCTGCCACTCTGGCATCCGAGGCAAGTCTAGCTAGCTCAGCCTTTGTTATACTAGATGATCTATGATCTGATAAGGCAATCTTTACCCCTATGATTTCATCAATATAGACTATATCCTTTTTTACTGAATCAGTTAAGGTAACAGATGGATAACCATAAGAACCTGTATGAGCATATACTGATATACCCTCTTCCTTAAGCCCCTTAGCCTTAGCAATTAGATTTTCAACGCTCCTAGTTGTAGCGTCTGTACCTAATAATCCAACTACCGTCGTGATACCAGCTTCTATTAATTTGGATAAGGTGATTTCTGGAACTCGAGTTTTAAAACTCCCTTCTCCCCCTCCTCCTGTTATGTGAACATGATTGTCTATTAAGCCCGGAATTAATTTCTTATTAGTTCCATCTATTATTTGAATCTCTTTACTAAATGCTTGTATATCATCCTCAATTAAGGTAACTTTACCACTGGTTACCAGCACATCTTTTACACCTAATTTTTGGGGTGAATATACTTCTATATTTTTGATTAATAACATATGATTACGCTCCTTCTTGTATCCTTTTCTTCTCCTCTGGACTTAATTTAGCAATTCCAAATCCTGTGAATCCAATTATTATTGCAAATATAATACCCGTATAGTTTAGTATTGCCCATGGTAAGTATTCTACAGTTGGTACTCCTAATGTTGTTGCCATGTATGCTCCTGCTGCAGACCATGGTATAAGTGGTACCAATACAGTACCTGAATCCTCTAATGTTCTAGATAAGTTTTTAGGATGAAGACTTCTCTCTACATATGCATCTCTAAATAGTTCACCTGGAATTATAATAGATAAATATGAGTTACCTGTTACAAAGGCTACTGTGAAACAGGATGCTATAGTAGATAGAATCATTCCAGCTGTAGTTTTTACCCTCTTCATCAATGCTTCTAATACAACATCCAACATACCTGATGTACTGATTATACCTGCAAATCCCATAGCACAGAATACCAATACAGTAGTACTAGTTACCGAGACGACACCACCCCTATTGATTAAGGTTATTACAGCGCTCTCTATCTCTCCTTCAAAACCAGTCATAGAGACATTAAATCCTTGAATTAAAGATATAAATCCATCTTTAAGGCTAAAATCTTGGACAAACATACCTATTACTACCGAAAGTAAACTAGTTCCCAGCATAGTAGGTATAGTAGGTAATTTTAATAATGAACCAGCAATTATTATTATCACTGGCAATAATAATAAAATATTCCAATCAAACATACTATCTAATTGAGATTTCAATTGAATAACCGTTTCGGGTGTACTTGTGGATCCAGAAGTTCCCATACCAACTATAAAATATACTAGTAATGATACTAGAGTAGCAGGTACAGTTGTATAAAGCATATGCTTTATATGTTCATATAATTCAGATCCTGCTGCTAAGGGTGCTAGGTTTGTTGTATCTGAAAAGGGTGATAGCTTATCTCCAAAATATGAGCCTCCTACAACCGCTCCTGCAACCGGAGCCATGGGTGCTCCTAAACCACCAGCTATTCCCATTATTGCTACACCTATCGTTCCCGCAGATCCCCAAGATGTACCTGTAATAGTTGATAATATTGCAGATATTAAAAATGCTGTTACTAATAAATATTTAGGATTAACTATCTCTACTCCATAATAGATAATCATAGGAACAGTTCCTGAATACATCCAGGAACCAATAAGTAATCCAACACTCCATAAAATTAAGGTTGCTGGTAATGCTCTGGAGATTTTTTCTATGATTCCAGTTTGCATATCATTCCAAGAATAACCTAGTCTCCAAGCTATAAAGCCCGCAACAAAAGCAGATAAAATTATAATGGGCTCCGTTCTGACTTTCAATACTCCTACACCTACCGTTAGGGATATAACCATGAATAATATTGGTATAATTCCCTGAGCAAAAGTTGGCTTTTTCTTGATTCTTTCTTGCTTACTCATTCCATACACTCCTTTTCAAATATTAATTAACTCAATAAAATATAATGCAATTTCCTTGCCAAATTTATGTATTATTTTTAATATTGCAAACTTCCATACCGAAAGCATTCACTTTGTCACTTTAGCATAAATTTATATTTATTTTATTCTTAAGATATTTTATTATTATCTGTTAATTATCTACTATCCTGGATAAAAATAACCATGAAATGGATAAAAATATCCATCTCATGGTTATAATTCTTTTATAAACTCTCTACCAGTCTTACTTATCTTCGATCCTTGCGTCCCTATTTGTTCTATAAATCCATAGCCAACTAGTTCTTTAATGATACTGCGGATTTTTCCTTCCCCTATATCTATATTTTCTTTTCTTGCTATCTCAGTAATTTTAACTCTTCCTAATGGAATTTCATCATAATAAAAGAACTGCTTTAAGACCCATATTTGATCTAAAGACAAGTATATATACTCCCTTTTATCTTCAATATCTAACATATAATTATGTAGTGAATCCTTACCTAGTTTCTCCCCATCATAAATTAACATAAGATATTCAACTAGATTTATTAATTCTCTTACATTTCCTATCCACTTGTAGTTTATCAGAAAGTCTATTGCTTCTTTTTCAAAGAAATCTTCTAGTGATTCAATTTTCATATCCTTAGAGTTTAAGTTTATAAAATATCTTAATAAATATTTTATGTCCTCCCTTCTTTCTCTCAAAGGAATAGTTTTCAGTGGTAGTATGTTTAACCTAAAAAATAAATCTAGTCTAAATTTATTTTCTCTTACCAATTCTAACAAGTTTTTGTTGGTTGCAGCAATTATCCTTGCATCTATTGGTATTTCATCCAAACCACCTATTCTTCTAATCCGCTTTTCCTCTAATACTCTCAATAATTTTGCTTGAACTTCCAAAGGAGTATCTCCTATTTCATCTATAAATATAGTTCCTCCATCTGCCATTTCAAATAGGCCTATTTTTCCACCTTTAAGTGCTCCAGTAAATGTACCTTCTTCATAGCCAAATAATTCACTCTCTAATAAATTTGCTGAAATAGTTGTTATATTAATAGGCACAAAGATATTATTTTTCCTAAAGGAATTCATATGTATACCCTGTGCTAAAATTTCTTTTCCAGTACCATTTTCACCTTGAATCAATATATTTGCATCAGTCAGAGAAAATTTTTCCGCTTTGTTTAAAAGCTTTAAAGCTTCATTATTGATGGTATAATAATCTTTGAATGTATGTAGATTTCTACTAATTATTCTATTATTGGCATAATTAGTCCTAGGTGAAGATCTTGGATTCTCTTTTACCCATAGGATATACCCTATTTTTTTAGAAAATTCCACTTCCCTAACTTCAAAGGTAATTTCCCTATTCTCTATTTCAGCTATAATAACCTTGTTTTTATGCAAACTAGTGTGGTTAAAAGGTAATAATTCTTCTAATTTTTTGCCTAGTATATTTCTCCTCTTACTTCCAATTATATATTCAAATTTAGTATTTAAATTTGTTATTTTCCCATAATTATTAATAAAGGCAATACCACTATCTAAGGTATTGACTACTATTTCTAGTATTTGCTGAGATTCTTGACTTTTTCTTCTACTTTCATCAATGGATTTAGATATCTTTACTATATCCCTTATATAGTCTACTACTAAGCCATTTCCCAATTGATTGTCTAAGTTTAATATTGAGATTATTTCATGTATAGTTTGGATATCTAGGATCCTAGTTCCTATATCAATAAGCATCTTTGGCTTATAAGGAGTTAACTGACTTTCTCCTGCAGTTATTGCTATTTCTAATTTAGGATATGAGGTACAGTCAGGATAGTATGGATGATATTTTATATGGTCCAATCCAAGTTCTAGTAAGGATTCTATGGCTTCCTTTGTTGAATCATATCCATCATTAATAAATAATACATCCTTACCTTCCTCTATACCTATAACTTCCTTTATATTTTTATGATCTATTATCCTTTTAGCTACTATGTTGGGAATCTTAGAATTTGTATATCTTAAAGATCTATTTTTTACATATAGGCTGGAGTAAAGAATTAAATCTGTATTCCTATCATTTAGAGATTCTAATTCTGAAAGTAATTTATTGTCTATTCTTATATATTTACCAAATAACTTAGTAAGCTGATTTATCAATGTATTTCCTGTATTTATACCTTCACTTACTATAACAAGTCTTTGCACTATTTCCACCCCACCTAGTCAATTATGACTCTCCTTTTGACATCACATCACCACCACAGACCCCATCAATCCAAATTTACCTTTGTCTCTTCTGAATGAATGTAAAAAGTCACTGGCTACTGTGGATAAATCTATTACTTCTATGTTTTCTATCAACAATCCACTCTCAAGTAAGATATTTTTGTTGATAGTCTGTAAATCTATCAGTGATTTAATATCATCTTTCTTGGTTATGATATTACTCATATAACCAAATTCATCTTTAAACTGATCTGCTACATCATCATCAACCTCAAAATCACAATTTCCTATGGTAGGCCCTATGACTGCTATTATATCTTTTGGATTACTACCATAAGATTCTTTCATTAAATCTACCCCATTAGCACCTATTCTTTGAAGGGTTCCTTTCCAGCCTGAATGAATATTTGCAAATACCTTTTTATTTATATCGAACAACACAATAGGTGTACAATCTGCAAACCTTGTGATAGTTGCTATATTGGCCTTATCTGTAATCAAGCCGTCTGAATCTGGAAAATATCTTCCAAATTCGTATTCAATGCCTTGATTAGGATTTTCTATAAGAGTAATATTCTTGGAATGTGTTTGTTGAGTACTACAAAATACCTTTGGATCTACCTCTAGGAAATCTAATATTTTCTTTAGGTTATTAGCTACATCTTCTGCCGAATCATTGGTTGTTAGTCCTATATCCATATCTTTTGTTGTAAATAGGTGTTTTAGTCCTAGCTCTTGTAACCTTGGTACTATTATATATCTAATATTATCTTTTATCTCTATTTTATAATTCATAGTCAATTTTAGCATACCTCCCTCTAATTCTATTGCTATTATATTTTAACAAATCTAATATAGCATTGCAAAATATAGTATATTTATACAATATGAATCTTATCCTTTAATCCTTATTATTGCATTGACAAAGCAAAGAGTATATTGTAAACTAATAATATAATTATAGTTTACAATGGAGGTTTAAATATGAAACTTACAATCAAGGAAATGGCTTTAGTGGCCATGTTTACAGCATTAACAGCAGTGGGAGCTTTTATTTCTATACCTATAGGTCCTGTACCTATTACTTTACAAACTTTATTTGTCTTACTTAGTGGTATGTTACTTGGTCCAAAACTTGGTGCTCTTAGTCAAATAGTGTATATCGTATTGGCTTTCATTGGTATCCCCATATTTTCAGGCTTTAGTGGTGGTCCACAGATTTTGTTAAAACCTAGCTTTGGTTTTGCTATTGGATTTGTATTTGCTTCTTATATGGCTGGTATAATTACCCGAAATAATTATAGTCTAAGAAAGATGTTCTTAGGCTCTACTATGGGAAGCGTAGTTATCTATATATTTGGGCTTCCTTATATGTATTACATTCTTAACTTTGTAATGGATATGGATCTTACCTTTGCTGCTGTATTTAGGATGGGGTGTCTTCTTTTTATTCCTGGTGATTTAGCAAAGCTCGTTCTTGCTAATCTTGTCACTAAAAAGACTCTACCTTTGCTCGGGAAAATAATTGGTCCAGGGACACAAGTCTATTGAAGACAAAAGATCCTCCACCATGTTCACCCAAAACGGGTACAGGCAGGATAACAAGAAGATGATCAGTTTATGAAGATATTATTGGGGAATAGGCGGATATGATTAAATATATCCATCTATTCCCCTTATTGATATTTCCCCTGAGAAGACTGTCTCAATTTTACCATCAAACTCTACTAATAATTCACCTTCTTCGTTGATATCAAGAGCTTTTCCCACTCTTTTACTACTTCCACTAAACACTTGCACTTCTTTGTCAATAACTGCGGAATTCTCTCTACAAATTTCTATTGCTTGACTAGTTTCTCCACCATCTTTAAATAAAATATAAAGATTCTCAAATTTATTCAAGATAGCTGCTAACAGCTTCTTTCTATCTACTTTACCTTTTGATTCTATCTTTAATGACGTGGCTTTATGCTGTAAATCTTCCAGTATATCATTTTCTTCTAGGTTTACATTTACTCCAATTCCCATAACTACATGGTTTATCATATTAAGTTCACTACTCATTTCAGTAAGTATTCCACATACTTTCTTACCATTTACTACTATATCATTCGGCCATTTTATTTGTGAATTTATTCCTATTTCATCTAGTGCCTGATAAACTGCTGCTGCACCTAACAATGTTAGCTTAGCTACTTTCATTGGTGGAACTTGGGGTTTTAATATTATGGAAAAATAAATCCCTTTTTTCTTTGGGGATTCCCAATGTCTACCTAGTCTACCCCTACCTTCAAGCTGCTCTTCTGCAACTACTATAACCCCTTCTTTTTCATTATGAGCAATATCCTTAGCCATTTTATTTGTTGAGTCTATGGAATCATAATAATATACTTTTCTCCCGACAAATTCCGTTTTTAACTTATCCTTGATCTCCTCATAGGTTAGTATATCTGGGGATGACAATAATCTATATCCTTTTCTAGATATAGATTCTATTTCATAGCCATCTTCTTTCAATGAATTGATGTATTTCCATATAGCAGCCCGCGTTACCCCAAATACCTCTGAGATTTTTTCTCCTGATAGAAAATCATCACTTTCCTTTAGTAGATTTAGTATTTTATTTTTCATATTTGTCACGACCTATTCTATAATATATCTATTTATATTATAAACTAATTAATTGGTATTGTCATCTAGACTTATGTAGTAGATAAGCCTTAATAAAAATGCAAAAGCCTCCATCTATTAATTGGATGGAAGCTTTTGAAAAGGCTTTAGCTTAGTCTATTTTTTTAAAAGAATTGTACCTACTTTTGCCATGGCTGCTATTCTTTCTTCTGCCATTCTTTCTGCTGCTTTAAAAGTAGGTATATCATCCTCTTTGGATATTTCTATTACTCTCTTAACAGCATCATAGATTGCAGATGCTCTACCCATAGCTCTTTCTGCATTATATCCTTGTAACTCTTCATAAACATTGATTACCCCACCACTGTTTATAACAAAGTCTGGAACATATAATATGCCTTTATCTTTTAGCATTTGGCCATGTTTTTCATCTGCTAGTTGATTGTTTGCAGATCCTGCAACGATTTTACATTTGAGCTGTTCTATTGTAAAGTCATTGATTACAGCACCCATTGCACATGGTACAAATATATCACAATCAATTCCGTATATTTCATCTGGGGCAACTGCTGTAGCACCCATGTCATTAACTACCCTATCGATACTTTCTTTCCTAATATCTGTTACATAAAGCTTCGCTCCCGCATCATGTAGATGTTTACATATGGAGTACCCTACTTGACCTAATCCTTGTACAGTAACCACTTTTCCTGTTAAATCCTCACTGCCGTATACTTCATTTACAGCAGCAAGTATTCCTCTGTAAACTCCTAAAGCTGTTACTGGAGAAGGGTTGCCGCTTTTGCCTTCTAATCCTACTACATGGTCTGTTTCGGCGTTGATATAAGCCATATCCTGAGTTGTGGTATTCATATCTTCTGCAGTTATGTATCTTCCGCCTAGGCTTTCTACATATCTACCAAAGGTCCTAAACAGAGCTTCGCTTTTTATCTTAGCTGGATCCCCTATGATTACTGCTTTTCCTCCACCAAGGTTTAGTCCTGCAGCTGAATTCTTGTAAGTCATTCCCATAGATAATCTTAGTACATCTATTATAGCATCATCTTCTGACTCATAATTCCAAATTCTTGTCCCCCCTAGGGCTGGCCCTAAAGTAGTATCATGTATACCAATAATCGCTTTCAATCCAGTACTTTTGTCTTGGCAAAATACCAACTGTTCAAAATCATGTTCCTCTAAATAATCAAAAATCTTCATTTCGTGTTCCCCCTTCTATATTTTGTATATATTATTAATCATGTTCTATACTATAATTATATACCCAGTTGTAAACGTTTGCAACATACAATTTTTAATTAAATGTTTATGAACCCTTGATATTATGCCGCTTTACAGCGTTACTTAAAGTAATTAGCCCTAAGATTCCCCTTTAAACTTGGAATGACAATTGTAAGCTAATAATTGCAAAAATAGTTCTCCTCAATAAAAGAGGCCACCTTATGTGGTGACCTCTGACTTTGCTTACTACTTATATGATATTATATTACTAAATCTCTTTTTATAAACTTACTTACTATAAGTCCTATTACCAAACCCAATAGAGATGGTAGTATCCATCCCATGCCTATACTGTAAAATGGAAATGATCCTTTAGCCCATTCTATTATTCCCCTTAAGTTTAGTAAACTGATTATATTTTTAGGTAAAGTACCTATTAAATCTAGTATAGCAGCCGGAACTGTAAATCCTATAACAAATTGATAAACCCTTTTATCCCCTTTGAATGATCTATCAAATATACTTAATAAAATCAGAGTTATAGCCAATGGGTACAAGAACATCAAAACTGGTAATGAGAATGATATTATATTGTTTAAACCTACATTTGCTATTCCAAAGGAAATAATACAAAATAAAACTGCATATGCTTTGTAACTTAATGTATTTTTGAATATATTTGAAAAGGTTTCACTACATGCCGTAATTAGTCCTACTGCAGTTTTTAGACAG
>JAAYGX010000025.1 GCA_012735585.1 Tissierella sp. | reverse complement strand
TCTTTTCCCTTATAGCCAGTATCAGTATCCTTAAATCCCATATAGAATAAAGGCATAGAAGTCATCATTTTTTCTTCAACGATTCTATCCTTAATTTCATCTGGTTCTTCCGGAAATATCCTTTGAATCTCTGCTTCATTATGTTCAAATTTCTTTTCGGATTCATTGACAACCTTTACGATTTCATCAAAGGACAAATCACCTACTATAAATAGAACCATATTAGAAGGATTGTAAAAGGTATTATATGTTCTATAAAGTGTCTCTTTATCAATGGTGTTGATACTTTCCACAGTGCCAGCAATATCTATCCTAATTGGGTGGTTATGATACATAGCCCTTAATAGATTGAAATAAACTTTCCAACCAGGGTTATCCTCATACATCATAATTTCTTGTGCAATTATCCCCTTTTCCTTTTCAACATTTTCATCAGTCAAATATGGGTTTTGAACAAAATCAATTAATAGATTCAAACCTTCATAAAAATTGTCTGTTGAATAAAAAAGATAGGACGTCTGATTGAAGTTGGTATAGGCATTTACTTGGGCCCCTATATTAGAAAAGCTTTCAAAAACATCTGACTCTTCTTCTTCAAACAATTTATGTTCAAGAAAGTGTGCTATACCCTCTGGTACTTCAATTTTTTCACTTTCCCCTACTGGTACGAATCCATTATCAATTGAACCATAATCAGTACTAAACACAGCATATTTCTTTGTATATCCTTTTTTAGGCATAAAAAATACTTTTATACCCTTATTAGAAACTGTATATAATATTTTTTCATCTATTGTTTCATTGTAAATTTCTTTATAACTCATCTTTTCACCTCTATTTATTTGGTCTTGTTTCTCATGAAATATATTGTATCAATATTTATCTCATTTGCAGCTTCGATTATTTCATCCTTTGTAACCTTATTGAAGTCTTCCAATACTTGTTCTAAACTTCTATTATCCGCTGAAATTAATTGGCTAAAAAAGAATTCTGAAATCAAAAATATACTATCCCTTATAGATTCAGTATTCGTCTTTATTGATTTAATAGATTTAGATATATCTTCATCAGTAAATTTACCATCTTTTAGCTCATTTAGCTGTTCATTTATAATTTCAACCGTCTTATCAAAATCCTCAAATTCGATTCCACCACTAATTAACATGAGGGATTTATATTTATATATTGAGGAACCTATATAGTAGGCCAAACTCTCTTTTTCCCTAACATTTTTAAATAATTTAGAATTAGGTCCTCCACCTAATATATCACTAGCTAAAATCAATGGGTTGTATAGTCTATCATTATGGTGTATTCCTGCTCTATATCCTATTACCAGCTTTCCTTGATTTACATCTAATTCATCTACTACAATATTTTTCGTCTGAACAGAATCAATAAGGACATCCTCTGGCATTGATATTATTTCATCCCTTGGAATCTCCTGGCTCCTTTTTAAACTATCTATAATCTTTTCATCTATATGCCCTACATAAAATATTTCAATAGGGCTGGTTTTGACTATATATTGATAATGCTCATATAGATTAGACTCATTAATTTCTTCCAAATCTTCTACATATCCAAGTGGATAAATGCTATATCTCTCATTTTTACACATGGATTCGATACATCTCTCTGTGGCATATGTATCCTTATCATTGATTTTATTTTCAATTCTCCTTCTTAGATTTTCCTTTTCTTGATTTACATACCTTTTCAAGAATTTATGATCTTCTAATGCTGGATTGAAAACTATTTCCTTGAGAATCTGAATTATTTCATCATCATAATCCTCATCTACATAGTTGCTCTTTGCCCATTCCATAGTAAACCTAATTACTTGTTTTTCTCCACGTTTGTTGATCCCTAAACTCAAATTAGATCCATATAACTCATCTAATTTTTTCTCAATATCAATACTATTGGGGTAGTTCTTTGTACCTCTTTTTAAAACTAAAGACATGAGAGTATTCTTAGTTACTTCTTCTTTTGATAATGGCCTAATTAAATAGTAACTCAATAAATTCGATTTAAACTTATCTTCATTAACAATATTCAGATATACTCCTTCATTTAATTTGATTCTTTCAGATTTTAACGTCATATACCTTTGCCTCCTTTAGGTCTATATTATACTATACCCAATTTAAACCAACTTATTTCTTTTTAAATTGAACTATATCATAAAGAAAAAACCCATAATATATGGGCTTATCTTTCCTTATTCATATTATTTATTATTTTATTTATTTCCTTAACCTGGCTATCATAGGAATTTCCTTGTAGTAAGTTAAATACTACATTATCAATCTGCTTAAATATTTTAGCGTTTGTTGTTACTGATACATTTTCTATCTGTGTATCCTTCTCTTTTATATGGTATATTATAGTATCTTTTAAATCCTCAGTAAACTCTTGATCAAAAGCCATTTTAACCGCCACATATGCATCATTATTAAAGACTATGGTGGTTGCATCATCAATACCATATAATTCTACAACTAAATCAGATATATCCTCTGATTTAATTAACAACTCTTTGTTTTCTACATTTACTTCAACCAAGTTTTGATTTTCTTCCACTGTTTGATTATCAATACTGGCATTTGTACAAGCTATTAGTGATACTGCTATCACCAGAATTATTACTGTCAATATTCTCTTTCTCATTATATTACATCCCACTAATAGCTTTTCAATTTTTAGGAATTTTATAACAAGAATTTAATATTATTAAATAAAAAAAGGGCTAGGCCCTTTTTTATTAACTTTCTACAATTTTTATTCCAGAACTTGTACCTAATCTAGTAGCTCCAGCCTCTATCATTTTATTAGCAGTTTCTAAATCTCTTATGCCGCCTGAAGCTTTGACTTCCATTTTATCTTCTACTATTGATTTCATTAGTTTTACATCTTCAACAGTAGCCCCACCAGTAGAAAATCCAGTGGATGTCTTTACAAAATCAGCTCCTGCTTTTAAGGATAATTCACATGCTATTTTCTTTTCTTCATCAGTTAGTAAACATGTTTCTATAATTACCTTAACAGTTGCTTTATCTTTTGCTGCTTCAACAACCGCTTTGATATCGTCCAAAACTACATCATAGTCCTTATCCTTAAGAGCACCAATATTAATTACCATATCAATCTCTTGTGCTCCCTTTTTGATTGCATCTAGTGTTTCAAAAACTTTAGTTTCCTTTGTATTTGCTCCTAAAGGAAATCCTACAACAGTTGCAATTTTCACATCAGAATCCTTTAGTAATTCCTTACAAAGGGATATATAAGATGGGTTTACGCAAACAGCAGCAAACTCATACTCCTTTGCTTCTTCACATAGCAAGCCAATAGCCTCTTTACTAGAATCAGGTTTTAGCAAAGTATGGTCTATCATAGATTTAATATTCATGGCGGCTAGCCTCCTATTTTATAAGTTCTACTAAGTCTCCATTTTTAACGCCTGATGCATTACCTTCTTCAATATCAACATGCATTTCTAAAGCATATGAATCATGAACTCTACATAATACATTATCAAATACTAATCCTCTTGGACTATTTACTTTTATACTTACAACATCTTTGTCTGCTACACCAAATTCTTCAGCATCTGAGGTATGCATATGAATGTGTCTAGCAGCTACTATAATTCCTTTATCAATCTCTACTTCACCCTTTGGACCAATTAATTTTGCTCCTGGTGTATCTTCGATTTCTCCTGAGTTTCTTATGATTGGCTTAACACCTAATGAGAAAGCATCAGAAACTGAAAGTTCAAATTGAGTTTCAGGTCTTACAGGCCCTAATATCCTAACACCTTTAGCTGTCCCTTTTGGCCCTTGAACGTCAACTTTTTCTTCACATGCATATTGACCTGGTTGTGATAAATCTTTAAATTTAGTTAACTGGTATCCTTCTCCAAATAATATATCTAAATCCTTTTGGCTTAGATGGATATGTTTATTTGACATAGCTATTGGTAATGTTTTTTTCATTAAAACGCCTCCTAATTAATTGATAATTTTTCTACTTACTACCATTATTATATACCTAATTAATATAAAATCAAATACGAATCCAAAAATTCTATATTTTGTACTCTTAATCATCCACCATAGTTACAAGAAACCTTACGATTGTGTAAATCATAATAGTTTGTATAGGTAAGTTGATCACTGCATTTATAACTCTAGCTGGCAATAGTATCATATAGCCCTTACCTAACAGTTGAGTTAACCATAAAGTATTTAATACAATTGAGTTTAATATGGTTAGAATTAGTTCAACAGTAAAAACTCGCCCTAAAGTAATATAACTCCCACCCACTAGTCTTTTTCTATACAATATAGCTATAAGACCTGGTATTAGCCCATCTAAAATGGCGCTTAATGTAAAGCCCGGATGATATGTCCCCATTGGGTTTATCAATACACCAATTAAATCTGCAGCGGCCCCTGTAAGTCCACCTAATAAAGGACCAAATAAAAGTCCAGACATCACTATTGGAGCTCGTCCAAATCCAACCCTAATTGTTGGTAACCCAGCGATTGGTATTACCATAGATAAAAACCTTGTTAAAACAATGGATAAGGCAGTTAAAAACGCAGCCATTACCATATGCCTGATGTTGATTTTACTTCTTCTTTTTTGCACAAAAATCCTCCTTTCTTCGACAGCAACAGTATCTGCCACTTTAGAAAAGAGACTCTAATTTGGTCAGCGGACGCGGTAAAAAATCGCAGAAATAATCTTTCGTTTAAAGGCAACTTCCCATCCTTTAACACTTAACGCTTTTTACCTACTCTGTGTGTCAAACATTATTTAATTTTGATCTATATTAAGGCTATCCTTTAGCCTAATATATTCACTAATTTTATACCCAGAAACCAGTGTAGCAATCACAAATGATACTACAGCCATTATCTTATAATATAATGGGAAGGATATAAAAAATGATAATATATAAAATATTGCACATAATCCATAAAGTTGTATGATTTTCTTTTTATTAAAATCCTTAACTTGGGTTTTGATGCCATTTCTTCTGTCGATAAATCTATCAACAATATAATCTTCCATATCTTTATCTGAAGGGTATTTATCAAGCTTAATTAATATATCAACTATATTGTTAAAATCCAATAAAATTATCTTAGTATCCTCCTGCAGACCATCGGTAAAGTGGGTATTGGTTACTAATATACCATCTTTTAAGCCTAGATTGTCTAATTCTTTACTAAATACTTCCAGCTCTCTTGTGCCAATCCTATCCTCCATACTTGCTTTAATGCATTTGACCCCAAATATATCCTTATCTTTAGTAAATTTTAGATCTAGGGGTAATTCAGCCTTCTCAATGTCAACTTCATAAAAATCCTTAAAAATTACCTCAATATAATTAGTGAACCCTTCTTTATTTAAACTAGAAAACTCTCTAATTAATTTCTTCTTCTTAAGGTTATCGTTGATTTCAGTGATTCTTTTAGTTTTGGCTTTCTTAGATATTCTAGAATTAATTATTATTAAAAAATACAATCCTATACTAGAAATAAAAATCGATAGCAAAAATTGATTTGATCTTATGATTAAAATAGTACTTAGTAATAAAAACATAATACCATATAATAGGACTTTGTCCAAGTTAGATGCTCTATATGTTTTACCTTTTCTTAACTCCTTAGAATAATAGTTCTTTAGTATTCTATTTCTATTATTTATTAATGAAATTTCTTTAAGTTTCTTTATTGGTTTTTCCATATCCCTTACCCTTTCTTTTATATAAATATCCAACTACTTGTAGTATTGACAAATATATAAAGAAAGATAACATGATTCTTATTCCCATTCCCATAAAAAATGGTTCTGGCAACATTTGAATCATTAAATCTGTCTTTGGATTTAATAGCCAAAGATCATTAGTAAAGAATATCAAATGAAAATATGTAAAATACTTATTAAAATCAGTAGATGCTAGTAATCCTAAAACTACTAATAGGATATATGTCATGATAGGCCCATATAAAAGAGTTTTCCCTATAAATAAAAACTCTTTCTTATAAAGAAAATAAGCTAAAATCATCATTGCTATAATTAATCCTGAATATTTAATAACTCTTGCTAAATTAAATAAATTCTGTACATCCCTCATATGAAGAACTTCTCTTTCATTGAAATAGGGACTCAACAACTCGTCTCCACCATCGCCTTTTAAATATAAGATGATATCATCAGTTATTGTACTTAGATGTTCTAGAGATTCTCCAGTTCTTTGAACTATATTATATTTTTCATAGGAATTTATATAATATGTTTTGTTATATGAACTAGTTTCTATTGATAACACTAATAAGCTTAAACTAATTGAAATAATAAGTATAATTCCTACCAATCTTTTCATCTTCATACCACCTAATATCGTTTTATTATATTATATATTAAAAAAAGGATGAAATCTACCTCATCCTTTTAGCCCATTGCTTGTTCTAGTCTCCCTAGTTCTTTAATTGGAAAATACTTTAATAATTCTTTATATTGTTCTACAGATAGACCTTTAACCGTTGTATAAAGCTCGATTTTTTGATCTACGTCTGCCTCTTTGAATCTTTCTAAAACATGTTGAAAATTAGCTTTGCCCTCCATAAACAGCCCTCCTAAAAGAATAATCATTCTTATTATGATAATTCTTAAGCTCGCTTATACCAAATAAGTACTTCTATAATCTTCCAATAAATTATTTACAAACTGCTCCCACTAAATCCAATTCTAACTCTTTAACTTCCCAATGATATCCTAGCCAATTAAGGTATAATTTTATTTCTTTTAAAAAATTTTTATTATCATCTCCTACTATAGCCATTATAGTAGGACCCGCTCCACTTAAGTATACTCCTAAAGCCCCAAGTTCTTCACATTTTGAACTTACCAGATCAAATCCTTGGATTAGTTTTCCTCTATAGGGTTGATGAAGGCTGTCTTTTAATCCATGTTTCAATAGGTCAAATCTTCCATTTGATAGTGCAGATAATAATAGGGCTACCCTACCAACATTATATACTCCATCTTTATAAGAAATTTCTTTGGGCAATATCTCCCTTGACTGTTCTGTAGATAAAGTAAAATCAGGTATAAGAGCTATAAATTTAATTCCCTTAGATATATTTATATGATTATAATACACTTGATTTTTTTCCATAATAGAAGCTACAAGGCCTCCAAATAAAGCTGGTGCTATATTATCAGGATGTCCTTCTATATCAACAGCAAGTTTGAATACATCTTCTTTGGAAAGAGGTCCTCCAGCTAGATAATTAGCTCCTAACACTCCACCTAATATACATGCAGCACTACTTCCCAAGCCTCTAGAAATTGGTATTTGCATATTTCCATCTATCCTAATGCCTTTAGGTGAATAGTCAATAGCCTCAAAAGTCTTCGCCATTGAAGTATAGACTAGATTGTCATCTTCCTTTAAACCTTCTTCAAATCCATTGATTTCTATACCCCTAGATATCTCTTGAAAAATGTAAGTATTATATAGACCTAAAGACAAACCAAGAGCATCAAATCCAGGACCTATATTTGCAGAAGAGGCAGGAACCCTAACTTCAATCATCTATTTCACCGACCTTTAAAAACTCCTGTATTACAGCTTTCATATCTTTTTTGTCACAATTAATATTGTGTCGGACTTGCTTATTTTTTAAATCCCTAATTGATTTTGGGATTTCAATATGTGATGACTTTGCCAAATCTTCCAGTATGGTAAATTCATCTTTATCATCAATATCTAATCCAATGGCAGATGCTACGGCTGATCCAAACTTAAAAGGGCTGGCTGTAGACGAGATTATTGTTTTTGTTTTATCCTGAGTTTCTAAAATGTATTTTTCATATACACTGTAAGCAACAGCAGTATGGGTATCTATAAGATAATTATTCTCTATATATAGCTTTCTTATAGCCTCATTTACTTCATTCTCAGTAGAATAATTCCCATAGAAATCATCAATTTCTAAATTATTTATTTTATAATATCCTTTCTCTGATAGTTGCTTCATTTTATCTTCTATTAATACATCATCTCCATTGCTTAAATGGTATAATAGCCTTTCCAAATTACTAGATACTAAAATATCCATAGATGGAGATGAAGTCAGCTTCAATTCTCTTCTTTTATCATAGATCCCTGTGCTGAAAAAATCTGTTAAAACATTATTTTCTTTAGATCCACAAATAAGTTTGTTTATTGGTAGTCACATTTTTTTACTATAAAAGGCTGCAAGTATATTTCCAAAGTTCCCTGTAGGGACTACAATGTTTATTTTTTCATCTATTTTGATTTTGTTTTGTCTTAAAATTGTTAAATACCCATGGAAATAATAGACTATTTGTGGAATCAATCTCCCTATATTGATAGAATTAGCTGAGGATAGTATAAAATTATCCTCTTCTAATAACCCTTTAAACTCAATATCATTAAAAATATTTTTAACTCCAGTTTGTGCATCATCAAAATTACCATTGATTCCAACAACAAATGTATTGTCTCCTTCTTGAGTTATCATCTGTCTTTTTTGGATATCACTTACCCCATTTTCAGGATAAAATACTATGATCTTAATACAATCTATATTGGCAAATCCTTCTAAAGCAGCCTTTCCTGTATCTCCTGAAGTAGCAGTTAATATCACTATATCCTTATTTATTCCTTGAATATTCATTGATTCCTTTAATAAATAGGGTAAAATAGATAAAGCCATATCCTTAAAGGCTAGGGTTGTTCCATGATAAAGTTCGAGGAAAAACGTATCACCTACTTGCACCACTGGGGCAACTTCATCAGAAATAAATTTACTATTATAAGCATTGTTTATACAGTAATTTAGCACCTCTGGTTCAAAATCCGTTAGGAATTTACTCATAATATGGAATGCTATGCTTTTATAATCCATATCCTTCATAGCACCTAAATTATCTATTTGAGGAAGTGATTCTGGGACATATAATCCACCATCTTTTGAAATTCCAT
>JAAYGX010000024.1 GCA_012735585.1 Tissierella sp. | reverse complement strand
TTTATCAATGGTATCTCCCGTGTCCTCATCTTCTACACTTTTATATTCCCATATAGTGCATAAGCCTTTGTAGGTGCTTTCTATGGCTTTTCTTACTAGTTCCATATGATTACTCATGTTACCACCTTAGCTTTCTAAATGGGTTAATCTGTGCCTTGTAATCCTTTAGTAATTGCTTAGATATATCTTTACTTGATTTAGTTTCAAATGTTGTTGTAGTATCTCCTACCTGGATGGACTTTATATCTTTACCTTCTTCTCCACTTCCAAAGTTTTCAATTCTATATAGTTCCATGGACATACTTATAACTGTAGTATTTAATTACACTGGAATTTCTTTTATATTGCAATAATTTCTAATAGTATCTTCTACTCTTTCTATGGTAAATTCTAATATAAAATCTTTACTATCATCTTTGATATCTAACAATTGCTTTAATTTGTCTAGTTGAGTCATGTTACTCACCTTCATTTAGTAACTCTATTAATTCATCTCTTTTTAATTTAGAATAACCTTCAAATCCTCTTTCTTTAGCTATCTCTCTTAACTCCTCAACTATCATTTCTTCTATTGGTTTATCAATCTTAATTTCTTCTTTATTGTGACTTAATACATGCTCTCTCAGCCTTTTTACCCTTCTTTCAAATGCTGTTGACATATTTATCCCTCCTAAGTTAATAAGAGGAGCCTAAGCCCCTCTAGTCAATTTTAAACATGAACTTAACAATTCTTACTGCTTTAGGTTCATAAACTCTATTCCAATGTTCTCCAGTTTCTAATTCCGTAAGACTTGGGAATGTTTTTTCTAAACCACCTGTAGGCTCAGACCAAGCTACTCCCCTTGGGTGAAGTATGGATATTTTTCTATTTACCAATACATCTTCACCTGCTAAGGACATTCCTCTTCTTACTACTTCTGTTTCCTGAATATCCTTATGTTTACCGTTACCCCAAGCAATAGCACCTTGTCCAAATAGGTATGCTTCTGCTGCACCAGTTACCGTATCAAACGTCATAGCATCATCAACTATAACTCTTTTATTCATAAAGTAAGGAACTCTTGTATTTCCTTTAGATTCTTCTATATACTCTATTAAATCATTCTTAGCCAAGTATGCTTCAACAGCACTGTTAATCATTACTCCTGTTAATAGGTCCTTTGCATCTCCCATTTTTTGTCCAGCATCTATGAAGGTTCTGCCGTTGATTAACTCTTTTCCACCCGTTAATGCTGTTATGTCATGTACTTTTTCTGCCATATTTGCAGCAGCAAATACTCCATCTAAGATAGATAAAAGTATTTGTTGATTTTGTCTTTCCCAGTATGATGCAAATAAATTTGCTATTGCCGCCATTGGATCATCACCAGATAACATAGCTGATAAAGCATTAACTCCATAGGATTTTACAAATCCAAGTTTCCTAGCCATATCTTGTTTAGCTTGGATTTTTCCTGGAGTGTGTTCCCCTTCATCATGCATTACTTCTGGTTCCCCTGTAAGGTCATCCCAAAATGGCATGTTAATCAAAGTATTAGGGCCACTTGCTAAAGTATCAAACTCGCTATTGTTTTCAGCTATCCCTGATTGAATTAATGCTGATAACTCCATTGTTCTTTGAATGGTATATGGAGTAAATACCTCCGGTTGAATAACATCCGCTATTCTAGTTATACCATCCGCAAATAATTGTAGATTTTTTTTACGATTTGTAACCATGTTTCATCTCTCCTTTAAATTATTTTGCTGCAGCTTTTAATTTAGCTGCTAGCTCTGGATCTTCTTTTAATAATCTTCCTTGCTCTGTAAGATTAAAGTGTTCATTGCTAAATGGATTTTTCTTATATTCATCTCCAACTGAATCTGCTGGTGGAATAGGATCCCTCCCTTTTAAAGTATCTGTACCAAACAAATACGACTCTGATTCTTTCAAAGTCTTTAATTGCTCGTCTAATCCTATTAAATTGTCTCCATCTAAGCTAACCTTATCTAGATCTAGCAAAGCCTTTACAGCCTTAATATTCTTGGCCTTTTCATCTTTAAGCTTAAGCTCTATAGATGTTTCTTTTCTTAATGCTGTAATTTTAGTTTCATATTCTTCCTTAGTTTGATTGTTTAGGTTTTCTAGTTCAGATATTTTAGTAGTTAATTCTTCATTTCCTGCAGCCTTAACCTTTAAATCTTTGAGTTGATTGTCTCTTTCTTCTATTTGAGTTTTCAACTCTTTCTTTTCCTCATTTACCTCATTGAATCTTTCGATAGGTATATACCTATCTTTCAAAGAGTCCTGATAAGCTTTTAATACCTTTTTAGCCGTTTCTTCATCTAGTCCCATTTCTAATAATTGTTCTAAAGTCATTGATATTCTCCTTCCAAATTTACGATTTTTAGCGTGGGTATCGACCACGGAATTTGATACGTTTCTTTTACGTCTGACCTTTAAAAAGACGGTTTATTACATAAAAAATACACCTATTAAGGTGCCCATGCTTTACTCATCAATCCCTACATCAAATAAAACCGCATATCCTTCTTTTGTAATTATTTCTTTATCAGATAAAACTGCAATAACCTCATTTTCTTTATCAATTATTGTAATATTATCTTGAGCATCTATCTTCAATCATTCCACCTCCTAAGCTACATGTTTACTATGCCAATCCTTATAATTCATATCTCCAGGAACCTTGTATCCTTTGCCAGTCTTAGGGTCTCTTGCCCATCTTTGTTTAATGTTACCTTCAAAGTGTGGAACTACTGTACTTCTACACCATACGTGAAGTGGTGGCCAATTAACTCCTATTTCTCTTTCTGATAGTTTAAATATCCTTAAGTCCATATCTTGACATATATCGGAGGTCCTCATATCCAATGTAGCAAGGAATTGATATTCTTCCACTCCTAATTCTTTAAAGGCTCTTGCCCTTGCTTCATTAGCGAAGAATGCAGATTCAGTCATTATAAGTCTACCTGCAACCCTTTTAGATACTTCCATCTTCTTTGATATATTTCTAATAGCTGTATCTGGTGCATCTCCTCTAATAAAAGATTGAGCCAATTCCTTCTGCAGTTCATTAACTAATACTTCTGTATCTTTCCATATTCTTTCAGAGAAATTGGAACCGTCTGGGGCCCATGGTCTAGCAATAATTGATTCTACTGTCCTGGTATCTAATATTGTAAAGGTATCTCCTAAACCAAAGCCTTTCTGAACTTCATATATTGATCTATAATAACCTTCTTTGATTAATTCCTCAGATAATTTAGTCAATCCATTTAGTCTAGTGGCGGATATTACTTCCACCTGCTGCCTTATTTGATATTGTAAAGAGTGGAGTCGGCTTACTCTTTCCCTATCTGCTGCATCCATATAATCCCCTATGTTTAGCTTGAATTTTCTTAATTCCCTAGGGGTTAGTAGTTTATTAGTATCTGCATAGCTTATATCTCCTCCATATCTTCCATAAAAGTCTCTTAAGTCACTTTGTATAGTAGATATGGCCTTTTCATACTCTATTTCTAGGTCTCGATAGTATCTTTCTCCTTTATTTAATAAGGATTCAGTTAGAAGAGTAAATCTCTTTTGCCAATACTTATTAGTCCTCATCTCCCTCACCTAGCCCCTTGTAATCACCAAACTTATCTAACTCAGTCTTTTCTTGTTCCTCTAATCTTTCTTTTTCCAGAGATACATCTTCTACCCATGGATGATTAGCTATAATAGTTTCATCAGATATAACTCCTTTAGAATCCCTAGCTATTTCTACATTCTCTTTGTCATTGGTAATCATAGTTTTTCTAAATGTAACCTGGACTGTTGTGTTGTCATACTTTTTCTTGTCAATAATGTTTATATACTCAGTAGTAAACCAAAGAAGTCTCTTTATAGCTTTTCTAAACTTTCTTTCCATTACACTAGCCTTTAGATCTAATAATGAATATAGAAATTTTAGTGCTACACCACTTGGACTGTTACCAAACTTATCTGTTTTCATGTTTACACCCTGCCCAAATAGGAATATATTCTCTTCTAGTCTATCCAGCATTTCCTTCTTAGCTTCTACAGGTATATTAAGTTCTACTTTATCAACTCCACTGTCTGGTCCATTTACTGTTAATGCTTTATAATATCTTATATTTTCCTTAAATACTTCTAAATCTTCTCCTTCATAACCCTTTAGTACCATTATAATTTCTTGTACTTCTTCTAAATTGTTGTCTAGGTCAGATACATTCTTATCATAACTATCTATTAATTCTTTATAGAAATTTAAATCAGATACCTTTTTTTCATTGTTAGGGAACTCTATAAATGGAACCTTAGTCCATCCATAGCCTATATCATTGTAATAAAAATGATAGTCAGGATTATTAGGCTCAGTATCATCTAATACAAATATCCCACTATCACTCTCTATATAGAAGGTTACATTATTCCTTGTCCACCATTCTACCCTTATTTTCTCTTGTCCATTAACCTCTACTAGGTAGTATCTTAATACTGCTTCTAAGTTCTCCTGAAGACTAGTATCATAAATGGGGATTATCTCTTCTGCTGGAATTATAATAAATTTAAAAAGGCCCTCCTGGTTAATGTAAATATGTAACCACTCGGCACCCTTGTTAGAACTATTAACTCCTAATTCTGTTAGCTTATCATGCCATTCTTCACCAAGTATTAGATTTAATCTATCTTCATACTGTTTTTCTCCTTCTTCTGCTTGCAGTACTGGAGGCTTTCCCACTAAATAAGCTACCTTTTGATCTACTAATAATTTATGCCAATTGTGAGGAATCTTATTATTAGCTTTAGTCTCATCCTCAAGCTTTACTCCATCTTTATAATAATATTGCTTTCTATCTAGGATATCACTTTCATTATAATAGTATTTTTCTCCTTCTATCATGTGCCTAGTATCATGATCATTGATTAAGTCTTTAATGATATTCGAATCCATTATCATTTTATCATTTATTAATTTATGTTTAAGTAATTCACCATACGTTATCAACTTATCACCTTCTTATTTTAAGAATCTTATTCCATTTTTATTAAATAGTATTGTATTAACAAAATATCTGTCTCCATCCATGTGATGGTCATTCTTCTCTATAGGCTTATCTTCTCCCCTATCAGCTGCTTTTTCATCCCATACATAGGAGTTGAATTCTTTAAATGTTTCTTTACAACAATCATTATATTTAATTAGTCCTTGATTTAATGCTGCAGCCACATTTCTAATTCCATCTATCACATCGTTATTAGCATTCCTTACAACATGACCCCTCTTTTTTAATTCTGCTATAAAAGATGCAGCGCTAGGGTCTACTATTATAGATCTAATTTTAAGGATACCTATAAACTTTTCCAAATCATCTGCATACTCTGTATCTGTCTTCTGTTTATTCTTCTCTCTACCTGAGTAATGATATTCCTTAACCTTGTACCATACACCATTAAAAAAACCCCACAAACCAAATGTTGTAGGGTTTTGAGTACCATAATCTATAGATATATGGTATCTTGTATAATTTCTATCCTTAGTCTCAACAATATGCTTATCTTTGTTAAACATATCGTATATAATTCCCTGAGCCATTACCCATAATCCTAGGATATATCTCTGGAAGAATACTCCACTATACATAGATCTATATCTAGCTTTCGTTTTTTCAGATAAGCTTAGATTATCATCCATAGTAAAGTGTAAATGAATTAGTTTTTTCTTTTCTTTTTTATCTATCCAATTTTCTTTAAACCAATGATAGGGACCATCAGGGTTACAGTTGAACCAAAATTTAGAACCATCAACGGAGCATCTACCGGTTGCTTGGTTAACAAAGCTTTCAGGCATTAAAGCAACTTCATCAAAGAATACTCCAGCTAATGTGATACCTTGTATTAAGTCTTGTGAGCTTTCATCTTTTCCACCAAAAATATAAAAATAGTTATTAATCTCTCCCCTACTAACTATAATTAAATTATCTGCTCTATGGTCTTTTACCTGGTACCCTCTAGCCTTTAACATTAATTTTAACCAGAACAGTACATTCCTCCTGAATGACCCTATAGTCTTACCGCACATACCAAAGTTTTGTTGGTCAAATATTTCCATGGCCCATATAACATAAGATAATGACATAGACAAAGTCTTACCACTTCTTATAGCTCCATCTGCTATAATTCCCTCTTTGTCTGATACAGGTGATTCAGGTAACCACCAGGTAAGGACTTTTAATTGTTTCTTAGAGAATGGTTTGAATTTGAATACTGCTTTTTTAACTTTCTTCAGTATCTTCATCTTCCCAAACCTCACTTACCTGGCCTTTTAATGCTTCTAAGAATCCATCATCTTCATATTCTTCATCTTCTCCTTGAACTTTAAGTTTCTCAAGCTCTAATTTATCAGTCTTAAGTTTTAACTCTATATCAGCCTTATACTTCTGGAACTCAAACTTCTCTTTATCTAATTCTAATTTTTCTGTATCTGTAGCCATTTTAGCTTTGAGCTCTATTGCACGCCTTAGTTGTTCCATGCAAGCATTGATACCAGCAACTCTTTCTTTTTCTAATACCATTCTCTCTACTTCACTAATTCCGTTATAAAAAAGAGATGTCTCTGTATTACTAAGGAGCCTAGCAATCTTCAATCTAAGTATCTTAATCTCATCATCAATATTTAGAGTAGGCTGGATCATATTAAATAGAATCCGCTCTTCTGTGTTTAACATATCAGCATAGATGGATTGATAGGCTCCATGTTTAATTGCATTAAGATTACCCTCAGGAGCTCCATATCCTTTTGCATTCTCATTATTTAAGGGCGCACCCTTTTTCTTTTTGGGTGCACCCTTATTATTATAGTTTTTCTTTTCCTCAGACCACTTATATCTTTTTATCCAGGACTTTAGAGTGTTGATGGAAATGTTGTATTTCTCTGCGATATCCTTCTGTTTCATCCCTTCTAAATAATCCAGTTTTGCTTTTATCCTAATTTCATCCAATGGTCACCACCTGCTTATTTGTTTGTTTTATTTTTGTATGAATAAAAGACACCCTATTGAGTGCCTTTAAAATTATAATTTATTTTGTTAATTTAAAAGAACTATTGCTTTCAATAAATTCCTTTGTTATATCAAAACCTGATATCTTTAAAATTTCATAGGTCCCATACGGTCCTGTTCCCATGAATCCAGCTGAACAATCCTCTCCAATATTCATCTCTTCACCTTCGCTATTAACTAGTGTAAGGTTGTATATCACTTGATTTGGATTGCTTTTCATCTCTGCGAATACAATATCTCCAAATGCGTTTTTGTATTTCTTGAAAAACTCTATAGCTTTGCTGGTTGAGCCACCATTGTTATTTTTTATCATGTAGGTCATCGTAATCACCCCCTCTCCCTAATCTATATCGGCCAGAAAGGGTAAAATCCTTTACAAATCGTTCGACAAATTGTGACAATGTAACCATAACATAAGTTTGATATAATTTTTTATTTAAAACCGAAGTGTAATTTTTGTTTTATATCTTTTTGCAACACCATCTTCAAAAAAAATATGGGTTCTAAATTTCTTGATGTTTCTTTGGATGAAGTATTCTCTAATAGGTTCGTAACTTAATTCATGTGAGTACATTTCTCCAATAGATAATAATTTATCTACGTTATGGTCTCCTCGATTAAAAATCATCCTTTGATTTTTGCCTACTTTAAAAGTACATTCTTTTAGATATATTGGCATTGATCCAATGTTTGCAATGTCAACACATATAGCGTAAGGTACTCTTTCAATTCCTGTATCATATACAATATGTGAATACTTAGCAGTTACTTTTGCCCTAGGTTTATGCTCTCTATTTGCTAAATACAACGCAACAATGACAGCACTTAGGGTTCCTATAGCACTCAGCCAGTCAGCTATATTTCCTAAATCATATATAATCATCTCTTAGCCTCCTTCTCTACATCTATTCGACATAAAAATGGAAAGTCCTTCTTTTTTATAAACATTTTAACTAATTTTATCGTTTTTTATAAATGGCTATTTTTACACATTAAATGAACTTCGTCCATCGGCCGGAGACAACTATTTTAATATCCCATTCTTTATTAAACACATCACCACATAGTTCATCTTTTTATATAAACTTATATCAGTGTAACAGGTTAAAATTCACTTATGAAAAGGAGTGCGTAATATGCACAATGCAACTGAACTTACTAAGCTTATTGAAGAAATAGAAAAAATTAAAATCAAACTAGATAATTTAATATTATCGAAAGGAGGCGACCTTCTTGACTATGATGTTATTGAATTAAGTCAACAATTAGATAATCTCATAACTCAATACTATAGCTTAAAATAGTCACAATTTATTAAACACATTTGACCTGTTTCACTTAATTACTTGTTTTATTTTTGTATGAAAAAAGAGCCCTTATGGACTCATTAAGACTGCATTAGCAAACTCTATACTTTAATCTTCTATAACTTTAACTTCATTAATGTATAATTCTTTTATATTAAACTTTATATAATCACTACCTTTAATTGCCTCTAAGATATACTTGCTTATATATTTATCACCATATATATTTTGATATTCTATATTCAAATCATATTTATCTTTTATTTCTCCAATATCTAATTTATGTACGTTGCTTAATTCAAATTTCTGGTTAAGAAGAATTATAGGTGTTTCAATTTTATCTTCATTATCATCTATATATATTTTAATATTTCTAGCAACCCCTCTTCCATAGTTAACCAAATTTCGTCCACCATAAAACATTAATTTTTTTTCAATTTTGTTTGTTTTATAATTAAATGATCCCACTTCCTCATAGTTTTCCTCAAATAATAAATATGGCATTACACTTCTTTTTTCTGTATCTTTCTTATTAACTTCTTGTATTCTCCTAGTTTCTCCAATAGTCCATGTTACAGTAATTAAAGTTACACTTCCACTAACTAATGCTCCAATGTAACCACCAAAAAAACTTGCCCATCCGTCATTTGATGCTTTTGAATACAAGTTATTGTTTATTATAACCGTATTAAGTAACAACGGAATTAATATAATTATAAATACTATAATTATCGTAATTATTAATGAGAATGACTTCTTATACAACAGTTTGTCTATAAATTTCACTGTCCACCCCTCCCCTTACAAGTATCGGAGAAAAAAAGAAATCATTAATATTCTATCTATTTTATTTGCCTCATTCTTCTTCCTTCTCGAACAAAGACATGATTATCCATACATTCTTTTATTGAATCATAAGCTCCAGTAACAATAATATTTTTATGACCTTTAAACGGGCAACTAATATAATTACCTTGATTCTCATTATATTTTACTTCTTCGGTTAATAATATAAATGTTTTATTACAAGTTTTACATTTGTATATTATATATTCTTTCATATCATCATC
>JAAYGX010000023.1 GCA_012735585.1 Tissierella sp. | reverse complement strand
TGTTTCATATTCTATATGAGAAGTGGAAATTGTTATTCCTCTCTCTCTTTCTTCTGGAGCCTTGTCTATTTCAGCATAATCTTTTACTTCTTGGTCTCCGCCTAATCTGTTGTTTAATACTATTGAAGTCGCTGCTGTAGTTGTTGTTTTACCGTGGTCAACGTGTCCTATTGTTCCTACGTTAACATGGGGTTTGGTTCTTTCAAATTTTTCTTTTGCCATTTTAATATTCTCCTCCTTAATGGTTAACTTCTAAGAAAACTCATCCTAGTGTTTCCAAGTTTATAATGGAGCCCACGACCGGACTTGAACCGGAGACCTCTACCTTACCAAGGTAGTGCTCTACCTACTGAGCTACGTGGGCCAACTTCTAATCAGTTTACTACTTAATTTTAATCTTGTCAATATAAGATTATTTCTATTACTTTAATTGCCTCTCTAACTTTCTCTTTACCCTTTGTAATGCATTGTCAATACTTTTTACATCTCTACTGATTTCTTTTGAAATCTCTTGGTATGATTTACCTTCTACATATTTCCTTAGTACTTTCCATTCTAATTCACTAAGTAGTTCACCAATTTGTGACTCTATGTAATCTATTTCCTCTCTACCTATAAATATATCTAGAGGATCCGGATCCTTAGATCCTACTAAAAGATCTAGTAAAGTCCTATCTGATTCTTCTTCAAAAACTGGTTTGTTTAAAGATATGTAAGAATTTAGAGGTATATGTTTTTGACGTGTTGCTGTTTTTATAGCTGTAATTATCTGCCTTGTAATACATATTTCAGCAAAGGACCTAAAGGACGCTAGTTTTGTTCTATCATAGTCTCTTATGGCCTTGAATAGACCAATCATTCCTTCTTGGACTATATCATCTCTGTCAGCCCCTATTAGAAAATAGGTTCTTGCTTTATTCTTTACAAAGTTCTTGTATTTATTTATTAAAAACTCTAAAGCAAGTGGATTGTCTGCCCTAACTGCATCAACTATGTCCTCATCGGTCATATTATTGTACTTCAATGATTTGTCATTAAGTAGTGAATACACCTTAAGCATCCCCCTTGTGAAGCAATTATCTTAATTATAAATAAAATATTACCTACAGTCAAGCTTTAGCTTAAGTTTTATTCCATTTGTCCAGCTTGTCTAGTATAGACTCGTCAAGCCGCCCTAAATATAAATCATTCTTAGTATTATTGATATTTTTCTTTCTTTTAATCATTCGCCTTTCATTAAATATTTCAATTTCTAGTTCCCTTGCCGAAATACGAATTCCACCTCTAGATAGAACCATTTGTTGTTCTAACCAATCAGAGGTAGCAACTCTGATTCTCTTTATTCTTCCAAGAGAATCAAGAGTTCTTTCAATATAATGATCTGCAGTTTCATTTTCTTTTGTAAAAACTACTTTTATTCCCTTATAGTTAAATTCTTTCCCACTATTACCCTTAACTAAATGGGCATCAAATACTACTACTATTTCAATCCCGGAATAATGGTGATAATCTGACAATATCTCTAAAAGTGAATCTCTTGCCTCTTCCAGGTTAATCTTTTGCTTCTCTTTTAAACTATCCCAAGAGTTTATAATATTGTAGCCATCTACAAATAAATACTCTTTAGGTTTTTTTCTATTATTTTTCATGACTCTGCCTTACTACTTCATATATCAATATAGCAGCAGAAGTAGAAGCATTTAGAGAAGATATTTTTCCTACCATAGGTATTTTAAGAAGAAAGTCACATTTTTCTTTAACTAATCTTGATATGCCCTTTCCTTCATTACCAATGACTAAAGCAATTGAGCCTTCCAACTTTGTATTGAAATAGAAGTCTTCACCCTCCATATCCGCCCCATAAATCCAAAGACCTTTCTTCTTTAAATCATCGATTGTAGCTGAAATATTAGACACATCAGCAATAAGCATATGCTCCACAGCCCCTGCTGAAGATTTGTAGACAGTTTGATTAACTCTTGCCGACCTACGTTTTGGAATTATAATCCCATGGGCTCCAGCACATTCGGCAGTTCTTATGATAGCTCCTAAATTATGTGGATCTTCTATGCCATCTAGGATTATAATCAATGGCTTTTGATTTAGCTTTTTAGCTTTTTCAAGTATATCATCTACTGATGAATACTCAAATCCAGTAACTAAAGCCGCCACACCTTGGTGTGCAGTCCCATCAGCCATAGAATCCAACTTAAACTTATCTACTTCCTGGACGATAATATTTTTGTCCCTAGCTTGACCTATGATTTTTTTGATTGAACCTTGTAGATCCCCTTTTAGTACATATATTTTATCTATTTCCCTATCTGTTCTTAATAATTCTAAAACAGGATTTCTTCCTACTACATATACATCTTTCATATTATCACCTTTAGATTGATTTTAGTTGTTAGCGCACCTCCGAAGAGTTATAACTTTTCTATATTTGATTCTTAAACATTTCTCTTACTTCTACTATTTTACCACAAGTCATGTTTCCTTCTGGACATGGTCCATTGATACAACCTGGCCCTGAGTTTTTAAATAATGTAGGATATACTTTCTTTACCTCTTTTAACATAGCTAATGCTAACTGTCTAATTTCCCATTGGGCTCTATTGCAGCATCTTAATCTAAAGAAGTTTAATAATGACCTAGCGTTCATTGTGAACACTATTTTGGTTTCACATGCATTTGGAAACACATATCTTGCATCTTCAATTGCTTCCTTTTCTGCTTTTTGCTTCGCTTTCTTTTCGGATAAGCCCTCTTTTATGTATTTTTCAAAGTGTTTATTGAATAGAATACTAGTTATCTCGTCATAATACTTTTGGTCTTCCTCCATAGCTTTTAAAAATAAAGCTTTTGCATCTTCATTCTCCTTAATTGCTGGAGGTATGACGTATTCAAATTGATTCAGTTTTACATATCTTTGGGATTGTTGGGAGTAGCTACCTATTCTATGACGTACTAATTGATGAGTCAGTGTTCTAGATACTCCTTCAGCTCCAAAAGTAAAACTTACATGTTCTATAGGACTTTCATGTCCTAAATCCATTAACATATTTAAAAATGAATCTATATTTTTTTCTTCCAAATTTTCTTCAATTTCTTGTATACCTACAGAAGAATAGCATAGTTTTGCAGCTGCAGCTATTAGTTTCTCTCCCTCTGGTGTATACCTTAATAGTTCTACCTTTAGCATTTTTGTCCCCCTTTAGTTTCCTATATCCGACAGCTTACAATTGCATAGCTTTTGGATAAATGCAACTATACATCATCTGATATAACCCATCTGATGTAAGTTTTCTATATAGACTATATTCTATACTATATTTATCTTTTTTCAAATTCCTTTATAATGTTAAATAAAGTAAGTATCCTACTATTTTGCTTGGTAAGATACAGATACCCAAATAATGATTCAAATCCCGTAGCATATTTATAATCTATAATACTTGAATTTTTAGGACTTGTATTGGTTTTGGCATTTCTGCCTCTCTTCACTATATGCTTCTCATCTTCTGTTAAATATTCCTCTATATAATGTATTATTTCTGACTGAGCATCTGCTTTTACATACTTAGTAGCCTTTTTGTGAAGTTGATTTACATTTGAATTTTTATCTAATATGTAGGTTCGAACTAACAGTTCATAAACTGCATCACCTACATAGGCTAGTTGGAGAGGAGATAGCATAGCTACGTCCTCTCTATCTAAGCTTTCATTAACTATTCTAAATATATTTTGGTTCTCTTCCATTGATTAAGACCTCTTCCATTTAACTCCATCTTGTGTATCTTCAAGAATTACTCCTTTATCCTTTAACAAATCTCTTATTTCATCAGCCAGTTTGAAATCTTTGTTCTTTCTAGCCTCAGTACGTTTTTGGATTAGCTCTACGATCTCATCTTCTAGGAGTTCCTCTTCCTTAGTTAAAATACCTAGGACTTTGGATAATTCTTTAAGAGTTTCATAAGAGTTTTCTACGACTTTTTTATTAGTCATTTCATTAAATTCTGTATTGGTGTATTTAACCATCTCAAAAATAGCAGCTATGGCATCAGCTGTATTTAAATCATCCTCCATACTTTCTATGAATTCCCTTTTATAGCTTTGAATCTTCTCTAATTGATCATTATCACTAGAAGATAAATCCCTGTCTTCTGTTTTATCCATTAGATATTCTAGGTTCTTTTTACTATTATATAATCTTTCCAGCGCACTCCTAGTATGATCCATTACTTCTCTACTAAAGTTAATTGGTGATCTATAATGAGCCGATAGCAAGAAAAACCTAAGAACTTCTAAATCATATTCTTTGGACACATCTTTAATAGTAAAGAAATTACCTTCTGATTTTGACATTTTTTTATTGTCTACTGTGATCATTCCATTGTGTAGCCAATAATTCGCAAATGGTTTACCAGACAATGTCTCGGATTGGGCTATTTCATTTTCATGATGTGGAAACTGTAGATCCTCTCCCCCAGAGTGGATATCTATAGTTTCTCCTAGTAATGATTTAGCCATTACAGAGCACTCTATATGCCATCCCGGCCTTCCTTGACCCCAGGGACTATCCCAGAACGGTTCACCTGGTTTTGCTTTTTTCCATAGTGCAAAATCCATCGGATTATTTTTTTCTTCATTGACTTCTATTCTTGCACCGCTTACAAGCTCATCTATATTTTTCTTAGATAATTTACCATAATCCTTGGCACTTGATATATTGAAATATACATTTCCATCAATATTATAAGCCGCCTCTTTATCTATTAGATCTTGGATAAACACTATCATTTGATTGATATACTCTGTTGCCTTAGGGTTCATAGTTGAGTAATCATATAGATTCAAACCATTAGCATCCTTTAAAAATTCTTCTATATATCTTTCAGCGATCTCTTTAGCACTTACGCCTTCGTCATTGGCTTTATTTATTATTTTGTCATCTATATCAGTAAAATTAACTACGAATTTTACATCATAGCCTCTGTAAATGAAAAATCTTCTTAGGGTATCAAATATAACTAAGGGTCTTCCATTTCCTACATGTATATAGTTATATACCGTAGGTCCACAATTATACATACTCACTTGACCTTCAACCACAGGTTTAAAATCTTCTTTCCTTCTTGTTAAGGTATTATATAATTTCATATTACATCTCCTTTCTAACATATACATTCCCTCAGACGAATCCTAGCAAATTCATTTGCTCGCTATGCTCACATGAATTTGGGATTCTTTGCGTTTGACCTACATCAGTTCACAGAAAATCACTGTTCATTGTGTTAGGTCATAAATATAACCTTTCATCTCAAAATCGAGACGAAAGGTTATTCCGCGGTTCCACTCCATTAGACATATAGTCCTCTTTGAATGCCTATAACGGCGCTACCCGATTTGTCTTACTTATTTCAAACAATTGGTTCAAAGGTGCATTTCAGTTTAAAGAGTCCTTAGAATATCTTTCAACCTACGGATATTCCTCTCTTTTAGCTTTTTTAAACTTACTTTCCTTATCATAACCTCTTATATTCATATTGATAATTTATAAGCTTATCATATGTGTATAGATTAATCAAGATACTTGCTTTCTACATATTGTATTCTATCTAGAATATTTTGTTTACCTAAAAGATAAAGTATTTTGGTAAATTCTGGCCCATGAAGACTACCTGTTAAAGCAACCCTTGTTGGCATAAATAGATTCTTACCTTTTATACCAGTAGCTTTTTGAATTTGCTTCATCATCGTAGATGAAAGTTCTTCATCAACTTCTTCTACATCGGCTAGAATCTCTTTCATAGCTTCTAATATTGATTTGGTTCCTTCGCCTTTTAATAATTCTTCAGCTTCTTCATTTTCCATTTCAATTTGGTTATCAAACATAAACTCTACTTTTTCTACTACCTCAGACATATAAGATAGGCTTTCCTTAACCATATCCACCAGATGCTCTACCCAATCTCTGTTATTCTTTGCAAATTCTTCATCAATTAAGTTGGCTTCTACTAAATATGGTATTGCTAAATCAGTAATCTTTTGTAAGCTAAATTCTCTTATATAATGTCCATTTACCCAATCTAACTTATCTTTATCAAAGATTCCCCCTGCTTTTGATACCCTTTCGAAGGAAAATTTCTCTATAAGCTCATCCATAGATAAGATTTCTTCGTTATCTTCAGGACTCCAACCAACTAAAGCCAAATAGTTAACAAGTCCTTCTGGTAGATATCCTCTATCTTTGAAGTCATCTACCGATACATCACCATGACGTTTACTAAGTTTCTTTCTATCTTTGTTAAGAACAGTCGGAAGATGTACATATACTGGCTTATCCCATCCAAATACCTCATAAAGATATATATGCTTTGGTGTAGATGGCAACCATTCTTCTCCCCTTACAACATGGGTTATTTTCATTAAGTGATCATCTACTACCACCGCCATATGGTATGTTGGAAAACCGTCAGATTTTAGTAGGACTTGGTCGTCTATATCATCCGTATTGATAACTATATCTCCCCTTACCAAATCTTTAAAATGAACATCATAATCTTTTGGTAATTTTAATCTAACTACATATTCTTCACCATTGGCGATTCTTGTCTTTGCTTCTTCCAATGATAAACTTCTACAGAAACCATCATATTTAGGAACTAGTCCTTTTATTTTTTGTTCATCTCTTACTGCATCCAGTCTTTCCTTTGAGCAGAAACAATAATATCCATGACCACTTTCTATTAGTTGGTCTACATATTTTTTATAAATATCTAATCTTTCTGACTGAATATATGGCCCGTATTCACCTTTTTGCACAGCTTTTCCATCTTCAAAATATACACCTTCGTCATATTCGATACCTGCCCATTGAAGGGATTCTACTAAGTTTTCCAATGCATCTTCCACTAATCTTGTTTGATCTGTATCTTCTATTCTCAAAATAAACTTTCCATTGTTATTTCTAGCATATAGGTAATTGTATAATGCAGTCCTAAGCCCTCCGATATGTAAATATCCTGTTGGACTGGGAGCAAATCTTACTCTAATATCCTTCAAAACCAACACCTCCTAATTAATTAGTATTATTATATATTACAAAACTGTAATTATCAACCTTCTTAAAGAAAATAAACCCTAAAACACATAGGGTTTAAAAAAAATTTACTGAAATTCGTCAATAAATAATATCTTTTTCTCTAAATGCCTTTCTAGCTCACTTTCACTTATGAACTCTTCTGTTTTTAGTTTTAGAAGAGCTTGGATGGTATCATTACATAGTTCGACTAATTCACCTACCATATATCATATACCTCT
The DNA here is from genome assembly GCA_012735585.1 of Tissierella sp. Classification (GTDB taxonomy): domain Bacteria; phylum Bacillota; class Clostridia; order Tissierellales; family Tissierellaceae; genus JAAYTL01. The sequence continues at coordinate 19,728 of JAAYGX010000023.1, read as the reverse complement.
TTTCTATATTATATTAATAATATTTATGAAATAAGCTAATAAAATATGTCTTAAAAATAATATTTAAATAGAAATTTGTTATATAATGTTTAGTTTAGCTTTTTGGAATTCACTTTTTACCAAATCATATACTCCCGCTTCATTACACTCAATTTTTTCTTCTGATGATCTTAGGGAATATTCAACAATAGATTCAGATGCTTTTTTCCCAACTGTAACTCTAATAGGGATACCAATTAAATCTCTATCATTAAACTTAACTCCAGCTCTTTCCTTTCTATCATCTAGTAAAACCTCTACCCCAGCTTCTGTTAATTGATTGTATAGTTTCTCTCCCAGTTCCATTTGTTCTTGGTTTTTGTCATTAATTACAGTAATAATTACATGGTATGGAGCAGTATTTAACGGCCATACAATACCTTTATCGTCATGGTATTGTTCAATAATAGCAGCTACACTTCTTGTTATTCCTATTCCATAGGACCCCATATAAAATGGCTGTTCTTTACCATTCTCATCTAAGAATTTAGCACCTATCCCATCAGAATATTTAGTACCTAGTTGGAATATATTTCCTACCTCGATTCCCCTATCCATAATTAATGAGTCATTACATTTAGGGCATTTATCACCTTCTCTAACCAGAAGCAAATCTTCTACAACTTCCCCTTCGAAATCTCTACCATAATTGGCATTTTTTATGTGATAGTCGGTTTCATTTCCACCTACAACCAGGTTTCTCATTTTTCTTATCCTTGAATCTACTATAAGTCTAGTACCTTTTTTTAGACCAATAGGTCCAGTAAATCCTTTATTTGCACCACTGATGTTTAGAATCATCTCTTCATCAGCCATTTCTATATCATGTTCAGCTATACCCAAATAGTTGAAAAGTTTCGTTTCATTTAGTTCTCTATCTCCTGGTATAATAACTACTATTGGTAATTTATTATGATTATATACTATCGCCTTTGCAAAATTGGATTTATCCATATTGAAAAGCTCTTCTAAATCATCTATTGTTGTAGCACCCGGTGTATGAATTTTTTCTAATTCTAGCATTTCACCTTCATTGATATTTTCATATACAACTGCAGCTTTTTCATCAGTAGCAGCATAATCACAAGTATCACAATATACTATTCGTCCTTCTCCTGCATCTGACATGGCCATAAACTCATGGGATAATCTACCACCCATAGCCCCTGTATCACCTTGGACTACTCTAAATTTCAAATTCAGTCTTTTGAATATTCTGTCATATGCATCCCACATTATATCATAAGCTTCTGTCATTTTCTGTATATCTGTGTCAAAACTGTAGGCATCCTTCATAATAAATTCCCTGCTTCTCATCATCCCAAATCTTGGTCTTTTCTCATCTCTATACTTTGTTTGGATTTGATAAAGATTCAGTGGCAGCTGTTTGTAGGATTTTACTTCATTTTTAATTAAATCAGTAAAATATTCTTCATGGGTAGGTCCTAAACAGAACTCCCTATTATTTCTATCTGTCAGTTTCCACATTTCCGGTCCAAAATCATCCCATCTACCTGTGGCTTCCCAAAGCTCCTTTGGTTGAATTGCTGACATCAGCAACTCTTGAGAACCTGACTTATCCATTTCTTCTCTTACTATTTGTTCTACTTTTCTAATAACCCTATATCCAAGAGGCAAGTATGAGTAGACTCCACTTACTAATTGTCGAATCATTCCTGCTCTTAATAGTAACTGATGACTAACTATCTCGGCCTCTGATGGTATTTCTTTTAATGTAGGCATATACATCTTTGACATCCTCATAAAATCATCTCCTATTTTTATTGAATTGAATATTAATTAATTAGCTAGGTCTGTAATTTTAACTGATTTCGCAGTCTCGCAACTCAAATTTGTTCACTCGTTACACTCGTGCAAATTCGGAGCTCGTTGCGGGTGACCTACCATCGATTTGTGGAATTGCATCACAAATCGGGTTAGCAACCTTAACTTGCCCCGCAGGGTATCGTTTGGGAGTCCTGTATGGGGGCATACATAATATAATAAGCCTCTCATCTCAAATAAGAGACGAAAGGCTTAATTTCCGCGGTACCACTCTAATAATCCACTAGGGATCACTCAAAAGCTATAACGTAGCCAACGTTTAGATATACTTAATTTCTATCTAAATGCTCAAGGACTGGTTCATTATCAAGTGGGTCGGAACTTCTCACCAATTGGTTCCTCTCTTTAGACCATTAATAAATACTATTTCCTATCTTTGCGATTACATAAATTTTACTAAATTATCATTATATTGTCAAATTTTTATGAGTAAACACACACTATGTGATGAAATACCTTCTTTTCTACCAACAAAACCTAATTCTTCCGTTGTTGTGGCTTTAATGTTTATATTTTCTATCTCAGTATTTAGCACTTTAGCAACTACAGTTCTCATTTCTTCTATATATGGTGCAAGTTTTGGTTTCTGAGCTGCTATCGTTGCATCTATATTTCCAATTTTATATCCCTGTTCCCTCATAATATTATATACATTTTCCAACAATAGGACACTTGATATATCCTTATATTTTTGATCCGTATCCGGAAAGTGCTTCCCTATATCTCCTAAAGCTAATGCTCCTAATATACTGTCCATTATTGCATGTATTAATACATCAGCATCTGAGTGTCCAAGCAGTCCTTTTTCATGGGGAATTTCTATACCACCTAATATCAACTTTCTGTCCTCGACTAATTTATGAACATCGTAACCATGGCCAATTCTCATATATACACCTACCTACTTTTATAAAATATCTCTCTTCTAGATAGAAGGCTATCCATATCTTTAGAAAGAGATTCAGCTATTATAAGATCTTCAGGAGTGGTTATTTTTATATTATCATAACTACCCATGATCATCTTGATCTCATGTCCCATCTTTTCCACAAGAGAACTATCATCAGTGCCTACAATTCCTTCATTCATAGCGTGCTCATAGCCTTTCTTAATTAAATGTGCCCAAAAGCACTGAGGGGTTTGAGCTGCCCAAAGGAGGCTTCTCTTTGGTGTATGGTGTACAACATCTGTATCATTGACTACTTTTATTGTATCCTTTACCGGAACTCCAATTACACATGCCCCATGTTCAATTACACCTTTGATTCCGTCTTCTATATGGGTATGTTTAACAAATGGCCTAGCTCCATCGTGGGTTAATACTATATCTGTATTTTCACTAAGTGCCATTAGTCCATTATATATTGAATCCTGTCTTTCTTTTCCACCGCGAATGATTTTAGTAACTTTTTTAAACCCATATTTTCTTACTATTTCTTTTCTGCAATATTCTACTTCTTCTTCCTTCGAGACTATAATGATCTCATCTATATATTTAGATTGTTCAAATTTTTCTATTGTATGAACCAAAATCGGTTTATTATCTATAGCAATAAATTGTTTATTTATCTTACTTCCCATTCTATTACTCATACCTGCAGCTGCAATTATGACAGATACATAGTAGTTTTCGTACATTGTTTTCACCTCTCATTTTTATATTATAGCATAAGTTATGATTATTAAAAGGTAAAATTTGTGTCAACCTAAATTTAGGCCTATGCTATGGGCACTAAAAACTAAAAAGACCCCTTTGGGGTCTTTTATGTAAGCTATACCGCTCTGTCTACCATGGACTTTGGCTTTGCAAATATCATTCTTCCAGCCGATGTTTGTAATACACTTGTTACAATAACATCTATGGTTTCTCCAATAAATTTTCTACCTGATTCAACTACAATCATAGTACCATCATCAAGATATGCCAATCCTTGACCGGATTCTTTTCCATCTTTGACAACAGTTACAACCATTTCTTCACCTGGTAATACAACAGGTTTTACTGCATTGGCTAATTCATTTATATTCAATACATCTATTCCTTGTACTTCTGCAACTTTGTTGAGATTATAATCGTTGGTAATTATTTTTCCCTTTAAAAGTTGAGTAAGTTTAAGCAATTTAGAATCTACTTCTTGAACATCTTCAAACTTTTTATCATGAATTATAATTTCTATATCTAATTCTTTTTGAATTTTGTTCAGTATATCTAAACCTCTTCTACCTCTGTTTCTTTTTAGACCATCAGAAGAATCCGCAATATGCTGTAATTCTTCTAGAACAAACTCCGGAATTACAAGGGGTCCTTCTATAAATCCAGTTTTACAAATATCCGCTATTCTACCATCGATTATAACACTTGTATCCAAAACCTTTGGACATGACTTGTAAGTATGTTTTATTTTATCCTTGGAAGCTTTTTTGATTGAACTTATATCGCCAATAGCATTAGCTATATCATCCCTTTTCTTAGTGGATACTTTGATTCCTAAATAACCAAAAATACCATATACTAATAACTGCCCTATGAAACCAACACCGGGAATATGGATACTATCCAATGGTTTACTAGCAAAGAAAGCTATAACTAGACCTACAATTAATCCAAAAGAACCTAAAACAATATCTTGAGTCGAAAACTTCTGTAATTCATTTTCAATAATCAAAATAAGCTTTTTTACCTTTGAAAGAATTGTTGGGGATAAAATAAATAAAATAATTGCAAATAATAAAGAAAAACCACTATACAGCGCCAATGCTTTCCATCCACCACCAGATATGTCGATTATTTCTAATGATGCAAGTAGTGTTACAACACCTGCTCCAAATAATCCGCCAAGTCCTCCAACAGCAAATCGAAAAATCTTATTTAGCATACTATCACCTCCTTTATATTTATTACCATATTTTAAGAATATATAACACCATTGTGAAAATTATATGACATGACTATGAAAAGTAAAAATATATTTATAATATTTTACTCAACTATAGCCCCATCATCAGCAACATAACTTACAGATTCTGCCACCAGTTCTTCAACTTCTTCTACACCTAGTTCACAAACTAGTACCATTTCAGAGACTAACATTTGCTTTGCATCGTTTAGCATCTTGCGTTCACCAGTTGATAGTCCTTTTTCTGAATCTAGAAGCATAAGATTTCTAACTACAGCTGCAATCTCATAAATATCTCCTGATTTGATTCTATCCATATTTAATCTAAATCGCCTATTCCAATTTTGAGGCATATCAGTTCTATTACCTTTTAGAACATCCATAACTTCTTCCATTTCTTCTTTATTAATTATTTCTCTAACTCCAACTTCTTCAACATTATCTACTGGAACCATAACTTTCATATCTCCAATAGGCATTCTCATTATGAAATAACGTCTTTTTTCACCTAATATTTCTTTTACTTCTTCATTCTCAATAATGCCTGCACCATGCATAGGATAAACAATACGATCGCCAATATTAAACATATTTATTCCTCCCTAATTTATTCTCACTATATCATTATACACTAAATCTGACGAGAAGTAAAGTTTATATATTATCACAATTATATTTAGCTTGTCAACTAGTAATATTGATTTTTTGGTAAAAAATATTTATTAGATATATTTGACAACTACTTGTCCTCAAACGTATAATAAAAACATAAGAAATACTTTTGACAGGGGAGGAGAATATGGACAATATAACTAAAAATTATAATGCGGAAGAATTGCATAATAAATTCCAAGAGCAGGTTTCTAACTCTTTAATTAGACATAAGAGCATTCTAGACATAATGACTAAATTAGATGAATTTAATGCAAGAGTTAATCGTGCAGTAGCAAAATCAGTTACTTCATGTGGTTGTATTTCGATACATGCGGAAAAACAAAATTTTGACGGTGAGCTTTTCAAAGACTTCTCAGATAGTGTTAGTTCTCATTTACATGGTGCTCTTTGCGGTAGCTGCAAAGATGTACTAGAAGAGGAAGTCGGTAATTATCTGTTTTATTTAGCCTCACTTTGTAATACAATGGATCTCAATCTTCATGATATAATGCTTAAAGAATACGAAAGAAATAAACTTCTAGGAAAATATAGTTTAAAATAATAGCTAAGGCATATGCCTTAGCTATTTTAGTTAAAAATAAGATTGATAACATCTCTTAGGGTTTTTAATTGGATAACTTCAAGATTTGAGTACCCTGATTTTTTTGTACTGCCATATGGCACAATGGCCTTTGTAAATCCAATTCTATCTACCTCCCTAAGACGGGCTTCTAATGATGGAACCTTCTTCAATTCACCAGTCAATCCCACATCAGCTATAAAAACAGTATCATTAGGTATACCTATCTCAAATGTAGATGAGGCTATACTCATTATAACAGCTAAATTTGATGCATGTTCTTTTAACTTTATACCACCAGTAGTTTTAATGACCACATTTTTGTCATAGAGTTTTATGCCACCCCTTTGTTCCAATATGGATATCAGGGTATTTAATTGATCCTTTCTCATGCATTCTCCAATCCTAGATGGATATGGAGTAAAAGAATCCGATACTAAGGATTCAATCTCCAGAATAATAGGTCTTGTCCCCTCCCTAACCACTGTCAGGCTACTTCCTGAAACAGAGTCTTCCTGCTCCCTCTTAGTCATAAAATATTCAGAAGGATTATCAATGGAGATCATACCTTCCTCAGACATATTAAAAAAGCCCATCTCTCCTGTAGAACCATACCGATTCTTTGTAGTAAGTAATGTACGTAATTCTTCGCCACTTTCCCCTTCAATCATCAAAACAACATCTACAAGATGTTCTAAGGCTCGTACACCTGCCAATTCATCTTCTTTGGTCATTTGCCCTACTATGAATATAGACCTGGGTCTAGAGGCGTTCTTAGCCCTTTTAACAAGTTCATAGGCACATTCCATAGTTTGAGTGGGGGAACCTGCTCTTGATCCAGGGAAACCCTCTAATGAAAATGTCTGAATACTGTCAACTATTATGAAATCAGGATCTATTTCTTCAATATTCTCTAATAAATTATCCATACTATTATCTGAAACTACCCACATATTTTGGTTTATCTCTTTAATTATCCTGTCTGCCCTAGCTTTTAATTGGGACTCTGACTCTTCACCTGATGCATAGAGAATCTTATGATTCTTAGAGGCTAAGTCGTTGGCAACTTGTAATAGTAATGTGGATTTACCAGCACCAGGCTTTGCAGTCAATATGGTGACGGAATCTTTAACTATTCCTCCACCCATAACCCTGTTAAACTCCTTAAGGCTTGTCTCTATTCTGTGGCTATTGGTTGTGGTAATGTCTCCAAGTTTTTTTATAGGCTTTTTTTCAAATAATCTTACAGACTGAGATCTGGATTTTTTCTTATCCTCAACAAGGGTCTCTACGAGAGTATTCCAAGAATTGCACTCAGGACATTTGCCCATATATCCTATGGATTCATAATCACAACTTGTACATCTATAAATGGTTTTTTTCTTCATGATTATCTCCTTACAGAAGAAAAGCCCGTATGTTACAGGCTCTTCTTAAATGTTAATTTGTCATCTACATAATCTATAATGATCTCATCTTCTTTAGAAAGATTACCCTTTAGTATTTCTTCTGCTAGCTCATCTTCTATCATCTTTCTAATTGTTCTTTCAAGGGGTCTAGCTCCGTATACTGGGTCAAATCCCTGAGTACTTATATAGTGTCTAGTTTCTTCAGTGACATTGATATTAATATCTAGGTTTTTCATTCTCTTTTCTAGACCATCAATCATTATATCCACTATTTCTTTTACTTGTTCTTCTTTTAAAGAATGGAAGACTATTACTTCATCAAGTCTATTTAAAAATTCAGGTCTAAATGTTCTCTTTAATTCTTCCATTATGGTTTCTTTCATCTTTTCATACTCTTCTTTATCCTCTGTAATAGGTGTAGCAAAACCTAATACATTCTGTTTTTTTATCGATGTAGCCCCCACGTTTGAAGTCATTATAATCACTGTATTCTTAAAATCTACAGTTCTACCTTTTGAATCCGTAAGCCTACCGTCATCTAATATTTGTAGCAACATATTAAATACATCTGGATGAGCTTTCTCAATCTCATCAAATAGAATAACTGAATATGGCTTTCTTCTAACTGCTTCTGTCAACTGTCCACCTTCATCATATCCTACATATCCTGGAGGTGATCCAACCAATCTAGATACAGAATGTTTTTCCATATACTCACTCATATCGATTCTAATCATATCATCTTCGTCACCAAACAGTTCCTCTGATAAAGCCTTTGCTAAATGGGTCTTACCAACACCTGTAGGTCCGACGAATATAAAACTTCCTACTGGCTTACTAGGGTCTTTAAGCCCTACTCTAGCTCTACGTACTGAGCTTGCTACAGCATCTACAGCTTGGTTTTGACCTATGACTTTCTTGTGCAGTGTCTCTTCTAAGTTTAGTAGTTTTTCTGATTCTTCACTAGTCATTTTTACTACAGGAATTCCAGTCCAATCAGAAACTACATTTGCTATTTCTTCATATCCAACTGTCATGCTTGAAGAATGTCTCTTTTGTTCCCAATTCATCTTATTGTTTTTTAAATCTTCTTTTGTTTGTTTTTCAAGATCTCTAATCTTGGCTGCTTTTTCATAGTTTTGAGTATTGATAGCCTCTTCCTTCTCTTTTTGTAGTTCTTCTAATCTTTCTTCAAGAGATTTAAGCTCGTCTGGGGCCACATAGGATTTTACTCTAATCATAGATGCTGCTTCATCTATTAAGTCTATTGCCTTATCAGGTAAGAATCGATCTGATATATATCTACTTGATAATTCCGCAGCTGCTCTAATCGCATCGTCTGTTATTTTGACACCATGATGAGCTTCGTATTTATCTCGAAGTCCTTCAAGAATCTTAACAGTATCTTCAACATTAGGCTCTTCCACCATTATTGATTGAAGTCTTCTCTCTAAAGCAGAATCCTTTTCTATATATTTTCTGTACTCATCAATAGTAGTTGCTCCTATAATCTGTAGCTCACCTCTAGCCAATATAGGCTTTAGTATGTTTGAAGCATCTATTGCTCCTTCAGCAGCTCCAGCACCTACAATCATATGCAACTCATCAATAAATAAAATTACATCTCCTGCTTCCTTTAATTCATTCATAACAGATTTAATTCTCTCTTCAAACTCACCCCTATATTTGGCACCAGCCAACATTCCAGGTAAATCCAAGGATACTATTCTTTTGTCCTTAATGATATCAGGTATATTTCCTTCTATTATTTTCTGAGCGAGACCTTCAGCTATTGCTGTTTTACCCACTCCTGGTTCACCTATTAATACAGGGTTGTTCTTTGTCCTTCTACTTAAAATTTGAATAACCCTTTCAATTTCACGGCTACGACCAATAACTGGGTCTATTCCGCCTTCTTCAGCCAGTTTGTTTAAATCAACACTATATTTCTCTAGGTTAGGTGTCTCTTGAGATGTAGCTTCTTGGCTTCCGCCACTAGCTTTATTTGAAGAATCAGTTATCATAGAAACAACTTTAGTAGCTAACTTTTGGATATCTACTCCAAGTTTTTGAAGTACAACGACAGCTACCCCTTCACCCTCAGCCAATAATCCTAATAAGAGATGTTCTGTACCTACATAGTTATGACCTAAGTTTCTAGCTTGTAAAAAGCTTAATTCAAATATCCTCTTAGTTCTAGGAGTAAAACCTACAATATCAGCTTCTTCGTCTCCTTGCCCTACTGCTTCTTCAACCTCTTCTCTTGCTTTTTCAAGAGTCACTCCAAGTTCTTTCAAACTTGCTGCTCCTACACCTGTATCCTCTGCAATTAAGCCTAATAGTACATGCTCTGTACCTACATAATTATGTTTTAATTTTTTTGCCTCTTCTTGAGCTAATAGAATGGCTCTTTGGGCTTTTTCTGTAAACCTTCCAAACATTGCCATATTATCCCTCCAAATTATATATATAATCCCTAATAATCTTTGCCCTTTCAATATCCCTATCTTCTTCACTCATGTCTTTATCTAACCCTCTTTGGATATTTGCAGGCTGAACTTCTATCATTAAATCAAATATATTTCGTATTTTATCAGAAGAAAATATTCCCACTTCCCATCCTAATCTTATATTAGATAGATGATCCATGGCTTCCTTAGATGTGATTATCCTTGCATAGGATAATATTCCATAGGATCTATATACTCTATTTTCTAATTCTGTACTTTTCTTTTCTTTTAAATATTCTCTTGTTTTTCTTTCTCGTTTAATAATCTGATACACAACTTTATTTAATTTACCTATGATATCCTCTTCTGATTCACCTAATGTAACCTGATTCGAAATCTGATATAAATAGCCTAAAGCCTCCGAACCTTCACCATATAATCCTCTAACTGTCAGTCCTATTTCACGTAAGCCCTCAATAAGAGAGTTTATGGTTTTGGTTATAGTAATGCATGGTAAATGTAGCATCACAGAAGCCCTTAGTCCAGTTCCTACATTCGTAGGACAAGCAGTTAAATAACCCCATCGATCATCAAAAGCATAATCTAACTTTTCACCTAATTTATCATCTATATCAGAACACAGCTCCCATGCATCTGTTAAATTAAAACCGGGAAACAAAGTTTGTATCCTAATATGGTCCTCTTCGTTAATCATAACTGTTGCTTTCTCATCATTTCTAATTAAAAAGCTACTTTTATCTTTTCTTTGAACCATATTGGGGCTTATTAAATGATCCTCTATATACACCATTTGTTCCCTAGGGGTGATATCTCTAACCCTAATAAATCTATAATTATCATCTAAAGCTTCTTTCATACCATTGAGTATTTCATCAGTTAAAGTATCAGATTCTTGTACCGTCATGATCGATGGGAATCTATATTTTGATATATTTCTTGCTACCCTAACTCTAGTACTTATGACTACATCATCATCTATTGCAGGACCATCCAACCACCTAGTCATAGTTTATCACTCCTTATAACTATCTAAAGTACTCCTCAACTTTTTTAATTGATCTCTTATATGGGCAGCACGCTCAAATTCTTCCATTTTCACTGCATTTTCAAGCTCAATTTCAAGATTGTCTTCTTCCCTTTTTAAATATATTCTACCGGAAGAATTCATTGGTATTTTACCTCTGTGTATATTGTGTCCATGTAATCCTTTTATTAAAGGGTCCAATTTATCTTTAAATGTATCGTAGCACTTGCTACATCCAAATTTTCCATCGTTCTTAAATTTTGAATATGTTAAACCACAAAAGTCGCACTTTGTATCATCTTTATCTTCCTTAGTATCTTTGAAGCCATCAATTAGACCAGTAAATAATTTATTAATTGAAAAGTTCTTATCAAATTCAAAATTTTGTAGTGCACAATCTTCACATAGGTGTTCCTCTTTAAACTGTCCATTAATTATCTTTGTATAATGAATATAGGCTTCATTCTTTCCACAGGAATCACATAACATAAAAACACCTCCTATTTTAGAAGAATAAGTAGAATATTCTTTAGAATATCTGCTCTAATATTATTTCTATTATTAACAATATTAGATAAAGAACTATCACTTATGGATACTTTTATTATCTCTTCTTCTCGTTTAGTTATGAATTTTTCTTCATACAGTCTATCGACAATATGATATGCTTTATTCTTTGAAATTGAATCACCAATGGAATTTATAATTAAATCACTTAAATCATCATGGTCTTCAATCTCCACCTTGATGATTTTTATATACCCACCTCCGCCTCTTTTACTCTCAATGTAGTATCCCTTATATGGAGTAAATCTAGTGGATAATACATAGTTGATTTGGGATGGTGAACATCCAAAGTATTGGGCCATTTCATTTCTCTGAATCTCTATTATATTATTATCTGCAAGCTGAAATAACTCCATAATAAATCTTTCAATAGTATTACTCAATCCAGGCATCCTATATCTCCTTTGACTTTGACCTTCTTTGTCCTTCATCTTTTTTTTATACCCTAACTTTCGTTAGGGCATTTAATTAATATTCTCTTACTTTATTATAATCACTATTTAATTTAATCATACTAACATTTCTATTTGCATTAACAAATGCTGAATCGTATGTCGTATCAATTATTACCCAATTTTCATCAATTAAAACTTCGTTCCATGCATGATATGTGCTTAAATCATTTTTGTATCCTTTAACAAGTTTTGTTGGGATTTCCAGTGATCTAAGCATAGCTCCAAATAAAGAAGCATAATCATAACATATTCCAGATAATGTTTTTAGTGTATCTTCATTATTAGGTACATAATCATCATTCAGTCCCTTGATTTTATTAAAATCATAGGATATGTTTTTTACTATATAATCGTATAGTGCTTCAATCTTTTCTCTATCTGTTACCAAATCTTTAGTTAAGTCCTTAGCTAACTTAGCTTCTTGTCCATTTTTTGTCCATTCTACTGGCTGAGCTGATGTTAGAAATGCTTCCTTCTCATCAAATTTGTTTAAGTTTAGTGATTTTTTACTTAAAACTTTATATTTATTTCCATTAACTTTTTCTAGAACTTTTACATCGTACTTTCCAGTACCCAGTTGAAGTGGAAGGGACTCAGTAGAACTTCCTAAAGAATAATAGTATTTTTGATCATCCTTCTCTACCAATACCCTAAGGCCATTATTTATGCTTGTACTACTAATGTTTATAGTTTGGTTGTCATTCATACTGATTAAATATGTTGCACTGGCATATGCTTGTCCAAAAGATGAAAATAATAAAACAAAACCAAATAACAAACTCAATACTTTTTTATACAAATAAAAACTCTCCTTTCGGTGGCTGGCTGCCATTTTACAGGCCCTATAGCTTTGCGCCCTTAGGTTTCCCCAAGTTTGCCTTTATCGTTTGACAGTTATAATAAACTTTTAAACAAAATATTAAATTATATTAACATTATACTATGGATTGTCAAAAATGTGAACTATTAATGGATTAATTTTACAATTTCTTTACATAAAAAATTAAATATCTATAATTTTCCTATTAAAACATATCTAGATATATCTGGACCATCAGTACAAGTTGATAAAGTAATGAGTCTATCGCCTTCTTGAAATAAAGCATTTGTTTTAAATGTTGATCGTTCAATTATTTCTTCATACAAGACTTCTAGTTCTTCTGTAGTTTCTGGAATTTTGTAGATATTTGAGTATATATCTGTTTGATATCCAGCAATAACCTCAATAGAATAGTTGTTTTTAGAGGTAGCTAGATAAATTATAGGGTGTTTTTCATAATATTCTTCACTTCTATATTCCTTCAATGTCCCAAACATTGTACCGTTTTTTAAATTATGACCATATATAATCGTATTGAGATCAGTGAAGTCAGAAGAATTTCTATAGTCCATGAATATACTTCCTGCAATATTATATGAACCATTTAACATTCTACGTAGATAATAATCATTATCCTTGCTTTGAACAATAGGATAATTAATTGGAGTAGCTTCACTATATATCCATCCCACAACATCCTGATTTTCTACTATAAGAGCATCAAAATCGATAGAGATGTGATTTTCTTCTTCCTCATCTTCTACTTCTCTAGCTTCTACAATATCTATAATAAAATTGTTTGCATATTCATGATAAAATTGATCTCCTATAGTATATTCCCTATATATATCCCACATTTTATATCCAGAAAAAGTCATTATTCCAATTGCAATAACCAATATGATAATTCTAATTGTCTTTTTCATAATAATCCCAACCTTTTTTGACTTAATAATTTTATAAAACTAACCCACCCATGGACATCTTACAAGCATGGATGGGTTGATATTTATTATTCTATCTCATTCTTTTTAATTGTAAATCCAAGTATAACAAGCAATGCTGCTCCACTAATGAATAATCCTATATAAGGCAAAATTGCAGTGTCATCACCAGTTTTGGGGACATCTGGACCGTCTGTTGATGGAGGATCAGGAGAATCTAATGGTATTGGTTCATCAATATCCTCTGTCTCATCATCAGAAACCTCAAAATCTGGTATATCCTCCGGTATATCTTCATCAATCTCTATTGTTTCATCAAAAGGTACCGGATTATCTGGAATCACAGGTGTTGGAGGGGTCGATCCTCCCGGTGGTGTCGGTGTTGATGGTATTGGTGGCGGTGGTGTTGGCGGTGGTGGAATAATAGGCACTGCATCATATTCATTACCGAATAGCACTTCATCAAGCTTATTCTCTTCACCAAGTAAATATAACAAAACCGTAGTCTCCAAACCACTTCCATCTGGTGCATTGGTTACATATACAACTAAATCATATCTTGTATCATCATAGGTAGCTAAACTATTGCTACCTGATAATTGATATATTGTATATGTGTAAATACCTAACGATGAAAACTCCATTCTAGGGAATCTAACCCTATCCTCTCCTGTAATAATCAAGGTATATCTGCTATTTTCACTGCCTTCTGGCATAGGATAATTTGGATTATCTGCTTCTATAACGATTCTATAATCCTCGTCATCAGTTGGAGGTGTGCCGCTCAATTCAACTGTTACTGGTAATTCAAAACCAGGTAATTCTTCTGCAAATACAACTGGGGAGAATACCATTAAAAACATTGTGATTATGAGCAACCTAGCTATAATTTTAGAATTAATAATTTTCATTTGCATAACCTCCTATTCTGTTGAATTTGGTTCCATAACCGCTAAAACGACTGTTCTTGCGTCTGTGAATTCATCTGAGCAGGTAGTAAGCGCTAAGATCAGTAAATCTCCATCCATAGCTCTCATTTCTTCAATGATATCCATGTTGAGATATAGTGCAGTATGATCTGCATAATCCACTAGCTCTTCTATATCATCCTGCCAAACCAATGGATTGAATATCTCGATTTCATTTGCAGGGACGATTAAACTAGCAAAGATCTTTAAATCATAGGATGTCTCAGTGGTAAGCAAGGATCCCGTCTGATTTTCATTAAAGAATGCTTCCTCTTTGTAAAGATTAATATCTCCAAACATCCTACCATTAATTATACTGTGCCCATATAGTAAGGAGTAGTGATCATTAAAATTTCTATCATTTCTTGAGTCAAGAAAAATACTCCCTCCTAGTGCAAAATCACCATATATATCAGTATTGATATATGTTAAATTAGTCTCCCCTTGGACAATTGGATAATCCATGCTTGTATTATCTATTGTAATCCATCCTACTACATCTGAGTTGATGGCAAGCAGCTCATCAAAGGATGGTCGACCATCTCTTACTTCCGGCTTTAGCTTCAACATATCAGCTTGAACATCATCTACTGCGGCATAGACGAGGCTGTTATCCCATAATGCATATGAGGCATATAAGCCTGCAATGCATAATGATATCACAACAACATAGCTTACAAGTGTGTTAGCTGCCTTTAGAATGAACTTCGAAGTCTTCATGCAACCACACTCCAATCATTTTGTAATGGATGGTGGCAGCGATAGTGCCACCATCCATAGAAAGTAAGTTTATTGAGTAATTATTTGTCATTAGACAACCTTCTCTTCATTGTAAAACCAACTAATCCTGCTGCTACACCTACTAATATTAGTACATAAGGTGCGTTGTCAAGGTTGATACCTGTGTTAATATCTATATCTCTGGTATTTGTGATAGTAGTAGTGTGAGTAGCTAAAATAATTTCTCCTTCTTCATTACCATCATACTCTACCTCATATCCTTCTCCAGAATTCGTCTCTACTACTGTATAAGTTACATCATATGGGAGATTTTGAATAGTAAATGAATTACCACCTGTAAGTGTATAGACAGCTGTATACTCTCCATCATTGCCTGGACCAGAAACGTTTACTTCAGCTGTATTCCAAGCAATTGTATCTGTATTAATAACTGCATCTCCAATTGGAGCTACTGTTACTGTTATTTCAAATTCATCATTTGGATCTGCATAGTTACCAGCGATTAATTTATTTACAGTTAAATCACCAGCTGAAAATGTGTTTTTAAAGGCATCCCTTTTCACATTATTATCATCTGTCATTGTTATAACACGTAGGAATCCATCGCCATCAGGGTCATTAATTACTGTAATTACTAAATTGTATACTCCTTGATCATACCCAAATCCAGCTATATTACCTTCATCTTCAGATATAGGATAAGTGTAAACTCCAACTTGAGTAAATTCTGGTAGATCAATATTTGTTGATCCAAGTAGCTCACCTTCTACAATATCAATTGTAAAAGTGTTTGAAGAAAAGGCTGGTGCAGGTATTTCCACTTCATCTCTTACTCCTACTCCAGTTCCAACAGTAAAATTAAAAGTTTCCGCTGGATTTAATGTTTCATCATTAACAATTGTAAGTTCTTTATTAATAACTACTGGATCTGCATCTTCTAGTCCAAATGCTAAAGCCCCCATACTTAATACTAATGTGAATATTAAGACCATCGATAATAACTTTTTCATTTCTTAATCCTCCTTTTTTTATTGTTTACAGACCTCTTCTTCTAAGAAGAGTAATCACTTTTGCTTCTACGTTATCCTTTGAAATTGGTCCAAAGTCTCTACTGTCTATTGTTTGTGTTCTATAATCTCCAAGTATAAATACATATCCTTGGGGGATTTGGAAGGGATATTTTATCCCTTCTTTTGCATATGTGGGATACATTATTTCACCTGATTGTACTGTACCATTGATCCGTATGGTTCCACTATCATCCATGGTAACAATATCTCCTTCCTGGCCCATATATCTTCCCACTTTTCTTTCCCCACTCACCCTATAGGTGATTACATCATTCTTTTCATAATAGCCTTGCAACCTAAATCCAATTATTAAGTCACCGTCTTTTGCTGCTGGAAACATTTCATTTCCTTCTACTCTTGATAGTAGAAATACTTGGCTAAATATAAAGTATCCTAGTATCATCATCAGAATTATTTTTGTAAGAAGGTTTATATATCCTTCTTTAATTGCCAGCTTGTTTCTTCTTTTTCTAATCACTTGAGAGATATCACTTGTCTTACTCATCATAGGCCATCTCTCCATCTTGGTTTTCTATTCCAGTCTTTTTATAGTGCTCAATCATGACATCATATCTTATTCGTTCAGCCTTAAGAGCCTCTTCATACATATTGTTTAATTCATCCATTCTTTTCCATACATCCTGTTCACTAATCCCACCGAAGAACTTTTTCCGAAAACGGATCTGTTCTAACCATTGTGCAATTTTTTCTATATATTCGTTCCCGTTATTGTCCTTCATAGCTACCTCCTGTTAATCCTCTTTACGGAAATTTCTCTTCCGGACAAATCCTACACCCAATCCAAGAGTCACTAATGACAAGATTAGAATGTATGGTATTGTATCCATTGAAATTCCAGTGTCAATATCAACATATTTGTGGTTTGTGACTTTGATTGTTATAGCCTTACCGGTTAAATTTATTGTATATTCACCATCAATAGGATCAATAGGTTTTCCACCAACTTTTACTGTAACCTGGTAACCATCTGATTCTTCCATTAAAGTCAGTACAGCATTTGCCGGTATATTTTGAAGTGTTTCTGAACCACCATGAGTTAATCTAAAGCTACGTGGATTTGATTCATCTCCATTAACAAGCACAGTGAATAAAAATTCTTTTGATAAGTCTCCAAAGTTACCTGTTATTTCCTTCTCAATAGTTACATCTACGGTCTTCAAAGCGTAGGAGTTCTTAACTCCTATATCCGCTGGGTCTCCACCTATAAATTCATAAGCGCCTGAAATAATGAGTGCCCATTGATTTGATTGTGGAATGTGCAAGTTTCCTGTACTATGATTGTACTGAATCTTATAGCCACGGAAGTAGAAGTCATCGCCTGCGATATCCTCGCCGCTATACCAATAGCCATTACTTTCAGTAAGTCCCAATTCACTATAACCGCTTAAAGAAGCAATAACAGCTAATCGTTGTGAGGCAGATAGCCTAGTCTCTGTCCATACAAAGACACCCTCTCCCTTTGAAAGTTTTGTAGCTACTATATTAGGTGGTACACCACCTACCCTAAGATCGTTATTTACTTGGGTATTGGGCTTTTTCCATAGTGCAGGATTCCAATTTACTGTTGCTGCTACTGTTGTTACAGTACCGTCATTTTCAATAACTAGGTTATAGTTTTCAAGTTCTTCTCCAGATTCCATTATTGTATAGGTTCCAGCTGGCCAACCCTCAAGCTCCCATTTATAAGTTATATCACCATTTAACTCTATAGATCGAACTCCCTCGGAAAGGAATAAATCTCGGGTTCTTGTTTGATCGCTTTGAGAGGTAATGGTAGTCTTAAAGTCACTTAGTTGATTAATCTGTTCCTGGCTAAGTCCGGAGAATGTTTTGCTTATTCTTATCAATGGCTCATCTGGAGTAGCTTCACCTTTTTGCTTGTTAGTAACTTCGATGGTCACATCACCACGAGGTGTTCCATTATCATGGTATACTTCAAAACTATCCTTAATCTGCCCATCAACCTTGTAAGAAATATTAAATCCATCTATATTGGTTAGCCCATCTCCAGTGATACTTGTTTCCTCTACACTGTAAGTTCCTTCATGACGTAAGCTAGTAAGCCATACATAATCTACGTTTGGAACTAGTTCTACAGTTTGACTAAAGGAATTTGCTTCCTCTTTACTTATTTCAACATTGAAGTGTCTATTTTCTGGATCCATTGGATTTGTTAGTATCTTCTTAATCCTCAACAGTACTGGATTTACTTCTGGTGAAGTTATATCCACAGTAGCCCCTTGATCATTCACATCAGTATAAGTTAATCGAGTCACTTTATTGGTCTTAAATAACTGATGTTCATTTGTCTTTGCTCCTGATAGACTTAAGATATCATCGTTTATCTCCACCCTATAGGTCATTTCAGCATAGCGAATATTGGTTGAACCTGGCACAAGTTGTGTTATCGCTGGGTCAATTGTCCATGTAATGGTCTGATTATTCGTTCCACTTGGGCCTGTTACCATAGTAGACCCTTCACTAGTAGATAATGTGTTATTAACTATACTAAATCCGTCACCCATTTCATCCACAATAGTTGCGTTTCGAATTGCGTATTGAGTAGATATCTGAGTTCCAATACGATCATATATCTCTTCCAACTCTCCTGGGTTTTCGGTTGAATAAGCCATCCCTGGTGAAGCAATTTGATTCAATATAGGCGTACCTACTGAACCTGCTTGAACAGCTATGGTGAATAGTCCATCTATTCCTACTCTGGCATCTTGACCTGCTTTGATTGCCGCCGAGCCGTTGTTGATGTGATATCTAATTCCAGTCCATGCACCTCCCGTATTCCAGCTTTGAGTTAAATTAGAACCATCACCAACCACTGTTCCAGTATTATAATTTCCATCATATATTGCCGTATATTGATTTCTATCAAATAATCTTGTTTCTATAGTCCAATTAGCTGGTTGATAACTATAAGTCGGTTGCCCATCGGACAGTAGTATCATATATTTGTTGTCAGCTGATGATCCATTTAATACGGAACTACCTTGCATAATCCCAGCTTGAGTATGGGTGCCTCCTAGTGCAGTTAAACCGTTTACTGAACTTGTTAGTTGCCCAATATTTCTAGTGAAATTTCTATTAACAGTAACTAGTTGAGCACCTTGATAACTACTTGAGAAAGAAACAATTGCTATCCTTAAGTTGTCATCTGCCGGAATCATAGTATTAATAAAATTAATCGCTGCATTCTTTGCATTGGTCATAC
>JAAYGX010000002.1 GCA_012735585.1 Tissierella sp. | reverse complement strand
TTAGCAGCGTCTTCAAAATAATTGGCAACATCCCTTGATGTAATTAGCTGCTCTGCATCATAAGAACTTAAACCATATTTCTTCATATAGTTAGACTTTCTTGTATCAGGTAGCTCTGGTAAACTATTTCTTAAGGCCTTTATTCTTTCATCATCTATTACTATAGGCATTAAATCAGGGTCCGGTAAATAACGATAATCTTCGGCATCTTCCTTTTCCCTCATGGAGTATGTCTTTCCACTAGTTTGATCAAATCCTCTTGTTTCCTGGATTAGTACTCCTCCATCATTGATTTCTTTTATTTGGCGGCTAGATTCATATTCAATGGCCCTCATTATAGATTGGAAGGAGTTCAGATTCTTGATTTCAGCTCTGGTTCCATATTCAGCAGCACCTTTTTCTCTAACTGATAAATTAACATCACATCTAAATGAACCTTCATTCATTTTACAATCTGAAACATCAATGTATTGCATTATGGCCCTTAATTTTTGTAAATAGGCCTTTACCTCCTCTGCTGAACGAAGATCTGGCTCCGATACTATTTCAATAAGAGGTACCCCTGCACGATTGTAATCAACTAAAGTTCCTACACCTTCCCTATGAATAAGCTTTCCCGCATCCTCTTCTATATGAATTCTAGTGATACCAATTGATTTCTTTGCACCTTTTACTTCAATATCTAAGTGACCATTATGACAAATTGGTAAATCATCCTGAGATACTTGATAGGAAGTAGCTAAGTCTGGGTAGAAGTAGTGCTTTCTATCCTGTTTACCACACCTTGTAATCTCACAATTTGTCGCAAGGCCTGCTTTAATAGCAAAGTTAACCACTTCCTCGTTTAATACAGGTAAAGCTCCTGGGAGTCCAATACAGACTGGACAGCAATGACTATTAGGATCACCACCAAACTCTGTTGTGCAACCACAAAATATCTTAGTCTTTGTTTTTAATTCCACATGGACTTCTAATCCCATGACAATTTCATATTCTTTAGGCATCTTTTTCCACCTCCTTAATTACTTCGTTCTCAAATACATATGCTAATTTTAATAGTTCTTCTTCTTTAAAGTTTTCCCCTATTATTTGTAAGCCACCAGGCATAGTTAAAGAAGGTAAACCTGTTATATTTCCTATTAAATTATATGGTTCTTCTTTATCGCCGGATGTAAATGGCAATATTAGTAGTCCATATTCCTTTGTAACAGTAGTCAATTCTTCTTTAATCATAGCTCTAACTCTCTGTGCCTTTTTATAATACTTTTCATATTGGCCTGAACTTAAGGCATAGTTTCCAAATAAGATTGCCTGCTTTGCTTCTTTGCCAAAGCCTTCTGCTCTACTTTTTTTATACAACTCTTCTCTATCTATATATTCCTTTGCCCTATATCCTAAACTGATTCCATCATATCTAGCAGCATTTGATGCAAATTCTGCACTGGAAAGTATCTTATATACAGGAAGTACATACTTAAGAGTTTCCAATGAAATTTTTTGTACTATTGCTCCAAGTTTCTCTAGTTTCTCAATAGTTTTATATAATAGAATACTATGATCCTCTGTAAATAACTCCATAGGTATTGCAATCTTTAGGCCCTCTATATTGGTGTTCAAGGCCTTTGTATAATCAACTTTATCCATATCTATAGATGTAGAGTCCCTTTGATCATATTCAACTATGCTATTTAATACGGCTCCCATATCCTCTATCGAGTTTGTTATAGGTACGATTTGATCAAAGGTTGATCTAGCACCTATAACACCATATCTAGAAATCATACCGAAGGTAGGTTTCAAAGAGAATTTCCTAGAATCTTGGGATGTGCTTAGTCCCCAAATTGCTCCCTTATGACTCAAAGCTTTGGAAACATTTTTTGTTGGAGTAAGCCCAAACTCCTTAACCTTCACTTTTCCAAGAATAATAGTGTCTTCTTCTGATATTCTCTCAACAACTGTAGCATCAAAAATCGGTATATAATTTTCTAAAATTCTACTTCCGGCGCTAGTTAATACTCCCTTTGTTGAAATAT
>JAAYGX010000022.1 GCA_012735585.1 Tissierella sp. | reverse complement strand
GTGCAGCAGGGATTGCTTCGGGATTAGCAGCGCTGGGAATGAAGGGCCTCCTAGGATTTTCAAGTATGTTTACAGGTAGTGGAGTTGCAGTAATCATAGGAAGGTAATTAAATGGCTTGAGGGTGAGTTTGGGGTAAATTATGATCAGGCTACAGGAAAGGCAGCAGGTGATCTCTTGGGCATGTCAATGTCTAATCACCTTCTTTCAGATGTTGCAGGTAGCTATTCATCAAGAAGCAAATCTTCAAACAATGGAGGAAGTGGAATTCCAATGCCTCTCTTTGAGTTGTTTCAATTGATTGGCAAAAGTAAATTTAAAGTCTATCAAGGAAATAATAAATCAAATAAATATGAAGAGATGACTTTAGCTGACCTTTCAGTTAGGGTATTTGAGGAAGGCAATGATTTTAGGTTTGGTTTGGCACAGGCTATTCCAGTAGTAATAAACGAGCTCATGATACGCTTTCTGTGGGCTTTAAAGTCACGTTTTGTTGATGGAATAGATGCTGGACTAAGATCCCAGGGGCAAGTCCTAAGATTTGCACTACATCTTAACTTTGTTGCTTGGAAGAGGTTGGCATTAGATAAGCGAATAAATAGGATTATAATCTTCTTGTTTTTGGCAAGAAGATTTTTTGTTTTATATAGGATGGGAAATAAATAAAATATGAACAAGGGATTAACAGTGCCAGCATTAAATCTAATATCATATTGAATATTGTTTAGTTGTAATAAGTTTTAATCGTACTGACAAATTATATGATGGCAAAAATCATGTTTCTTATTATTAGGATATATTATATAATAATGATAATAGATTAAATTGGAAAGATAAGGAGATATCTTATGTTTACAAAAATTGAACAATTAAAATCAAGACTAAATGAATATAGGCCATTAACAAGTGAAGAAGTAAAAAGATTAAGAGAGGAGTTTCTAATCAACTTCACTTATAATTCCAATGCGATAGAGGGAAATACCCTTACACTTCAAGAAACAGCCTTAATTTTAAAAGAAGGAATTACAATAGATAAGAAACCATTAAAAGAACATCTAGAAGCAGTAGGTCATAAGGATGCCTTTTATTATATTGAAGAATTAGTTAAAGATAAAATAGATATATCAGAAAAGAATATTAAAGATATCCATTCATTGGTACTTATGGATAAACCACAGGATAGAGGCAGATATCGACGTATACCTGTTACGATATTAGGAGCTGTAGATGAACCGCCCCAACCTTATATTGTTCCAAAATTAATGGAAGAATTAATATATGAGTATAACGAAGGTAGGGAATCAGCCCATACAATTGAAAGAGTATCTTTATTTCACCTTAAATTTGAGGGCATACATCCATTTATAGATGGAAATGGTAGAACTGGAAGATTGCTTTTAAATTTAGAATTGATGAAAGAAGGATATCCACCTATAAATATAAAATTTCAGGATAGGAAAAAATATTATGATTGTTTTACTGATTATCATTTAAAAAATGACCCAAGTATGTTAGTTAATATGGTAAAGAAATATATTGAAGAAGAACTTGAAAGATATATTTCAGTAGTAGAAGTAGCAAATAGTATTGATAAGTAAGTGTTTGATTATATGAACAAAAAGGGACAAGAAGTTTTGTCCAATATAAGCTATAATATCGATGTCAAGCAGCTAACATTCAACAAATGTTAGAAGTAGCGGTACCTGTTGATTAACATAATAACTTATTGTTGGTTATTATGAAGATAGACTTTTAATATAAAAAACTGAGTCCTGAAAATATCAGAACTCAGTTTTTATATTTATTTCAAATATTCTTTTTTAATCTCCATTCTCATGGTCATATTTGGATCTACTATTTGGCAAACTCTTAAATCACCAGCAATAGAAAGTAACATTCCAGCTTGGTGGACATTAAAATCTGTCTTTTTAACTATTAAGTCAACCATATTATTAATAGCTATTTTTATCCATCACAAAAAAGGAATTATCTTTACTTATTCTCAATTCAATCCCTCCTAGTATCATTATACCATTAAATTTTACTAGGCGGATGTCTTACTTACATATAATACTTTACATGAAAGAGTTGAAAAAATTATTTATTAGTCTATTATTAATGGTATAATAGGATAATTGTAGGTAAGGAAAGAAGAGTAGAAATTTAGGAGTGATATTATGGATAATTTATATGATAAAGAAATAAAAACTAAGAAAAAAACCAAATTTATATCTATCAAGAAAAAAGCAAGTAGAACTTTAGTCTTAAGTCTTGTCACTATAATAGTTTTTCTGGTGGGAGTTTTTGCAGGCATTAGCAAACCCTGGGATAAGATTGGCCCTGTAATAATAAAAGCGGATGGCATAATCGAAGAAGGGAATTATATTCTAACAATTAGCACTGTGGAGAAGATAATTAGACCAGCAAGTGATTTGATAACATCTAAGTATATCTACAAAGATGCTGATAGTTATGAAAACTATAAAAATCTATTTGGTAAAAGGGTTCCTTTTACAACTGATAAGGTTGTATTTACCTATAAAGGAACTGTCAGCGTAGGAATTGACTTATCAGAGGTAATATATGAAATTGATGATGAAAGCAAAATAATTAGAATTAAGCTTCCAGAGATCGGGATAAGATCAAATGAAATTGATCATTCATCCTTTGAATATCCTTTTGAGTCAGATTCTATCTTCAACTCTACTGGAATGAGTGATTATACAGAACTTCTGGCTACACTTAAAAGGGAGAAGGAAGTAGAAGTAATAAATGATAAAGAATTTATGGAAGCAGCTAGACACAATACTGAGAAAATTCTAGAACAATTCTTGACTGCATCAGACCTGACAAAAAACTATTCTGTAATTTTTGAGTAAGGTAAAGATAGAGGTGCGAGAGTTTAAATGATATTGGAGGAATTTAATGAAATAAAGAGTCTTTAGCTTTTTATCGATTTTTACATCTATTTTTGCCACCCTATGTTGAACGGGTGGGCTAATATTAGCATCCAGGACCCAGGGGGAGATATAAGTATCATTGATGATAACGAAGATGATACTGGCAATCCGATTATTTCTGTGAAGAAAATGGATATATATGAGAATATGGAAATAACTGATTGGTTAAATGAAAATACTGTGATCATTTCCAAGGAAAATACAACCTTAGAAAAGATGGTCTATTAGAGTTGGCGAATTCTTATCCAAGAAGTTTATATGTCTATGATATAGATTAAGAGTACAATTTATAGAACAAGAATAGTTATGGCACTATGAATCTGATTCATAGTGCTATTCTAATATTATTATTAAAACCAGCCTTTTTTCTTAAAAT
>JAAYGX010000220.1 GCA_012735585.1 Tissierella sp. | reverse complement strand
GTCGTGGTGAAAACGGACGCGGCGGGCGCCGGCGCGGACGTGGTCTGCACGCTGGACGACATCCGGCTGCCGGGCGAGCACAACGTGGAAAACGTGCTGGCCGCGGCCGCGGTGGCCCGCTTGTGCGGCATCAGCCCCGACGACATTCGCCGGGCGGTGCGGGAGTTTGCGGGCGTGCCCCACAGGCTGGAGCCGGTGGGGGAGTGGCGGGGCGTGCGGTTTTACAACGACTCCATCGCCACCAGCCCGGCCCGGGCCGCGGCGGGCATCCGGGCCTTCGAGGCGCCCGTGGTGCTCATCGCCGGGGGATACGACAAAAAGCTGCCCTTTGACGAGCTCGCGCAGGCGCTGCCGGGCCGGGTGCACACGCTGGTGCTGCTGGGCGCCACGGCCCGGGCCATCGAACAGGCGGTGCTGGAGCACGGCCGGCGCACGGGCTCGCCGGCGCCGCGCATCGTGCACGCGGCGTCCCTGGAGGAAGCGGTGGAGCATGCCCGCCGCGCGGCCCGGCCCGGCGACGTGGTGCTGCTGTCGCCGGCGTGCGCCAGCTACGACATGTTTCCCAATTTTGAAGTCCGGGGCCGGCGCTTTCGCGAGCTGGTGCTTGAGTTTGCGCGGCCGCAGGCCGCGGCCGAGAGAGGCTGATTATGGCGTTAGCATTGCTGCTTGACTTCGGCAGCACGTTTACGAAAATGACCGTCGTCGATACGCAGGGCGCGGCGCTGGTGGCCCGCGCGGTGACGCCGACCACGGTCGAGGACATCAGCATCGGTTTGAAAGCGGGGCTCGCGCGGCTGCGGGAGGCGGGCGTGCGGGAGAGCGATTTGCGCATCCGGCTGGCGTGCAGCAGCGCGGCCGGCGGGCTGCGCATGATCGCCATCGGCCTGGTGCCCGAGCTGACGGCCGAGGCCGCCCGCCGGGCCGCGCTGGGCGCAGGCGCGCGCGTCATCGAAACCTTCGCCTTTCGCCTGAGCGACGACGACGTGGCGCGCATCGGCCGGCTGGCGCCGGACATTTTGCTGCTGGCCGGCGGCACCGACGGCGGCAACGAGGACGTGCTCTTGGCCAACGCCAGGAAGCTGGCGGCGGCCCGCCTTCCGGCGCCCGTGGTGGTGGCGGGCAACGCGGCGGTGGCGGACGACGCGGCGCGCATCCTGGCCGAGGGCGGCTTGGACGTGCGCGTCACGGAAAACGTCATGCCGGAGCTGGGCGTCATCAACGTGGAGCCGGCCCGCGCCGCCATACGGGACGTGTTCCTGGAGAAAATCGTGGAGGCCAAAGGGCTCCGCGTGGCGGAAGAGTATATCGAAGGAGTGCTGATGCCGACGCCGGCCGCGGTGCTGGCCGCCACCCGCCTGCTGGCCGAGGGAACCGGCCGCGTGGCGGGCGTCGGGGAGGCGGCCGTGGTGGACGTGGGCGGCGCGACCACCGACGGGCACTCGGTGACGCGGGGCGCGCCCGCGGAGCCCGGCGTGACGCTGAAAGGCCTGCCGGAACCGGCGGCCAAGCGCACCGTCGAAGGGGATTTGGGCGTGCGGGTCAGCGCCGTGGCGCTGCTGGAGGCGCTGGGCGCGGAGACCGTGGCCGCCGCGGCGGCCGGCGCGGGCGCGGCCGACTGGACGCCCGGCGAAGTGCGGCGCATGGCCGAGGCGCTGAGCCGGAACCCGGAGCGGCTGCCGCAGGACCCAAGGGAGCGGGCGCTGGACGTGGCTCTGGCCCGGGTCGCGGCCCGGGCGGCCATGACCCGCAACGCCGGCACGCTGGAGGAACGGGCGACGCCCCTGGGCGTGCGCAAGTTGCAGGTGGGGAAAGACTTGTCCGCGCTGCCGGTCTTGATCGGCACCGGCGGCGCCATCGTGCACGGCGGCGCGGCGGGCTACGTGCTGCGGGCGTGCCTGGCGGGCGCGGCGGACGAGGGCGCGGCGTCGGCCGAGGCCGCGGCCTCGGGGGTTCTCTCCGGGGCGGACGGCGGCGCCGGCCCGCGGCCCTTGCTGCCC
>JAAYGX010000021.1 GCA_012735585.1 Tissierella sp. | reverse complement strand
CTGATAGTGAAAGCAATCTAATTATAGATTATCAATCAATGTCTAGAGTACCTATAGTTGGTGAAGTAGCAGCTGGTATTCCTAAAGTTGCAAATCTGGAGTATGAAAACTTCTTAAAAGTACCAGATGATTGGATTTTTTCACATAAAGATACCTTTGCCCTAAAAGTCACAGGCGATAGTATGAATGGTATAGGTATAGATAAAGGAGATACCGTTATTGTACACAAGCAAAATACAGCCCAGAATGGTGATATTGTCATAGCAGTAAGTAACCAAGAAGCAACTATGAAGAAGCTTATGTTTATGGGAGATTCAGTACTTCTATTATCAGAAAACCCAAATTATGAGCCAATTCAGATGAAGAGAGAGGATATTATTATAAATGGGAAGGTTATTGGGGTTTTGAAGGGGTAGGGAGGAAATTTATAACTGCAGCAGAGCAAATAGAAGATTTACAGGGAGATGGTAAATATGAATAGGGAAGAAATCATATATTTATTTAGATATATAAAGGTATGGAAAAGAGGAGATCAAAAAGCTGTCCATAAACCTCTATTAATTCTTTATATGTTAGGCAAAATTAATGATACTAGAATGATAGCTTATAAAACAATAATGGAGGATCTAAAGGATCTACTAATTAAATATGGACCTACTAGACAACAAGTTTATACAAGTTTTCCTTTCATAAGACTAGTTAATGATAATATATGGGAAATACAAGGTAGTCAAAGTATAAATAGCCTAAGCGACTATAATGATCAAGCTTTGTTAGATATGGATGCAAAGGGTGGATTTAAAGAAGAAATATATACAGAGTTAAAGAATAGTCCAGGCTTAAAATATCAAATTGAACAGATTCTACTTGAACATTATTTTGAACCAGAAGTTCTTGAAGAAATTCTGCTTTCAGTTGAATTGTAGTGGAATTTAAAATAGTGATGTCGTCATAGCGATAAACAAGGAAGAGACAACTATGAAGAAGCTAATGTTCATGGATGGCTCAGTACTACTATCAGAAAACCCTAACTATGGGCCTATTCAGATGAAGAGGGAAGATATTGTTATCAATGGGAAGGTTATAGGGGTTTTGAAGGGGATGGGGCATTAAGAAAAAGGAGCCATTAAGACTGTTGAAGAATTATTTGATGGTAAAAAGTTTGACTCTTAGGATGAGAAGTTTGACAATGATGCTATCAAAAAGGGAATGTTAGTTGAGAGAATAAATGATTATAGGATAACTTATATCCTAACAAAGTATAGTAGAGGTGAGACTATGGACAAGTATTTGAAGATTCTAGATACTACAAAAAATATTATTGCCCCAGGTAGTAGATGTACAACATCAAAGATAATTGAAGAGTCTGTAGAAGATGTTTTGATAAACAAGTATGGCGATAAATGGAGAGATAAGGAAGATCTATTTATAAATTGTTATGAGATTTTAAGAAAAAAATTTCATGTAGATACCTATAATGGAGATATACCATACTTTTATTCAATGTATTATATGTTATTAAATATCCCCAAAATTCAGCTAGTTTTATTACAGTTAATGAGGATGAAAAAATTATCTAGAAACATGAAAATATTAGACGTAGGCAGTGGTGTAGGGACTACTTCTATTGGAATACTTGATATAATTGCATTATTTGAACATTTATGTGGATTATATGAGCATGAATCTTTTTTTGACAGTATTGTAGTAGATTCAATTGAAGGGTCAGCTGCTAAT
>JAAYGX010000020.1 GCA_012735585.1 Tissierella sp. | reverse complement strand
ATAGCTTATCAATGTAGCTCCGGCCATTATAATAGATACAATTTTCTCTACATCAACCTCAGCTACATTGAATAAATATAATATTGCTGTTATAAATCAAACTACTGCAGCCCAAAACTTCCTTGATGATAATTTTTGTTTCCAATTAATTATGTCCATTATTTTACCTCCTTGGCTCTATAAATCATAGTAATAATCTCTTCCCTTGTTGCAAATTCTTTTGGTCTACTTCCATCAGTTATTCCATTTTCCTTTGCCCAGTCCCATGCATCTGCAGCCCATGGGGAAGGAGCATCTATTTCATTTTTCTCAACATATGTCAACCCTAGATTTTTGAGAACTCCCTTAGCTACTGCAATTGCTAATTCATCCTGCTCATTTCTCAAAATATTAGCATCTTCAACATTTGATATAAATGCTAACTCAACCAGTGCTGCTGGCATTGTAGTTTCAGCTATTACTGTAAAATTAGCTGATTTTACCCCTCTATTTTTAGTATATACTTTACTATCAATTAGACTATTTTGTATATCTGTAGCTAATATTTTACCCTTAGAGCTACCAGTATAATGAAACGTCTCTAGCCCTTGTGCTGAAGCATCATCAAATGAATTACAATGAATAGAAACGAATATATCAGCCTTCCTCTTATTAGCCATATTTGCCCGCGGAGTTAAGTCTATAAATACATCTGTAGTTCTAGAATACTCCACTTCTATATTATGCCTTTTTAGTATCTCACCAATTTTTAATGCTACTGATAAATTGATGTCTTTTTCTTGCAGACCATTTCCGACTGCTCCTGGATCTTCGCCACCATGTCCTGGATCTAAAAATACTTTTGCCATTCTTAATCCCTCCTTATTTTAATATATGCGGCAATTGGACAAGTTGTTTCAATAAAGTCCTTCTTTTTCTATAAATAATATAAATATCTAAAAAACAGTAACACATCTACCATACCAAGAATACAATAATATTAGGCGTACAGGCCTATATTATATATCCTTCATTCCTTGTTATGTACAAAAGCAGCCAAGAGAGGAGTTTCAACTCGTAATCTTGACTGCTTTTTATATCTATGACATCTTAACCCATGTAGCATTATTCTCATGCATCTACAAGGGCTAATATTTACGCCCATGCTATTCCAAGAAGTGACAAGGAAGTATCCAATGTTTTTTCGGATATTTTATCTATTGGCTCGAAAAGTGGCTCGTGGGATAAAAAATGAGGGCAATAAAGTGATTTTAGACATAAAAAAAGACTTGCTAAACTTTGCAAGCCTTGATATTACTAATGGCGGGAGTACGTGGGAATCGAACCCACCCAAGAGGCTCCTAACCCCTCGCGCTAGTTTTGAAGACTAGAGGACACACCAGCACCCATCTACCCCCATTTTTTATTATAATTATTGATACCAATTCATTATAGCATATTCTGCCATCGTGTCAAGATTGTATGATTTCATACTTACAGTAAAATTTGCATCTTTGAAATTTTATACTAAATCAATTTCTTTAATAATATTACCATCAAGGTCCTTTATTTTAAAACTTAAATCTTCAAGTATCCCATAGGTATGGGGATTATTTTCTTTAGGGAGTGTTATACTTCCTGGATTTAAGAAATATATATTTTCTTTTTTCTCTGCTCTTAAAATATGAGTATGCCCATATATAAAAGCAGATCCTTCTTTTAAATCTACCATATTATTTTCATTATAGATATGTCCATGGGTTAGAAAAAGTCTGATCCCATTATACAGTATATTTGAGTAAGTGGACATTATTGGGAAGTTTAGAACCATTTCATCTACTTCACTATCACAGTTTCCCCTAACAGCAATTATTTTATCTGAATAGCTATTTAAAATTTCAATAACACCCTTTGGATTATAATCCTTAGGTAGTGGATTTCTTGCTCCATGATACAATATATCTCCTAAAATCACAATATAATCTGCTCCTTCAGCACTATATCTTTCCATGGCTTCATTTAAATAATATACAGATCCATGTATATCAGAAATGAAAAATAGTTTCATAATTTCCTCCTTATTAAATTAGTGACTAGCGGCAACAAAATAATATCCTACTCCCCATTTTGTTGCTATATATTGATTATCTACCGAATTCTGCTCTATTTTTTCTCTGATTCTTCTTATATGAACATCTACAGTTCTTAAATCACCGTAATACTCATATCCCCAAATCTTCTTTAGCAGTTCTTCCCTTGTATATACCTTACCAGGGTTTGAAGATAGTACATAGAAAAGATCAAACTCTTTTCCTGTAAGATTTAAATCATTTTCTTTAAATAATATTTTTCTCTTTATAGCATCAATTGAAAAATCTCCAAAATTAATAACATAGTTCACTTTTTGCTCAGATGATTTATAGTTAATTCTTCTAAATAGTGAATTGATCCTTGCTCTTAATTCTAATACATTAAATGGTTTGACTAAATAATCATCTGCCCCATAATCAAGAGCTAATATCTTATTCATATCTTCATTATTCTTAGATAAAATAATTAAAGGAATTGTTGAAATTTCCCTTATAGTCTTACAAATTTCTACTCCATCTATGCCTGATACCTCAGGCTCTAATAATACTAATTCATAATTTTTATTTTTTATTTTTTCTTCTATATTTTTTCCATTATTAATTATGTCAATATGATATCTATCTTTCTCAAGACTATATTTTATACTTTCCGCAAAAGTCTTGTCACCATCGACAATTAAAACACTGCCACTCATTCCCTCACCTCATAATTATGCTTCAATTGCTTGTCAAAATCCTTTTATTTTCTTCTCTTTTAGTTATCCCTTGTTGGTCAAATGATTCTAATAATATTAAAGCAATTTTTCTATTCGTATTTAATAAATCTCTAAATTCTGCAACTGTAATACTTCCGTTTTCTGTTATATAATCCTTCAATTTTGATATTGCTTTATTATATAAATCCTTCTGAATATATATTTCTTCATCAAGACGTATCAATTCTTTAGTGTTCAATAAAGAATTAAACACTTCATCAATATTATCCTTATTATATTTTAACACATTAATTATGTCCTGAACTCTTGGAATCATATAAAGATTTTTTTCATATTCTTTAAAAATATCCTGCTTTATCTCTAATTGGTTTTCATCATATTCTATATTAAAATCCTTTAGTTTAATGACTTCCAAATCTTGAGCTATAATCCCATTATCTAATAGACTTTGTATAAATACCTCTCCTACTTTAGGAATGGCATTTTTAAGATGTCTTGTCCTGATTAGTTCCTTAGTGATCCCTTGTCTTAAAGGATACTTACTATGAAACTCTTTAATTTCATCCAGTATATCTTCTTTAATTTTATTAAAATAATTAATGTGAACTGGATAGGTATCCTTAGTAAGATTAAATATAACTACTCTTTCTTTCTGATATAAGTTGTTTACTTCCTTTAGAAGTTCATCTTCTAATATGGCAGTAATAGCAGCCAATTCCTTAATATTAAGAAACTCACTGCTTTTCTCTTTGATTATATTCTCCAATATATCTTCTTGGCTACCAAGTTCTTTTAATTTTAACTCTTCTAAAGTAACTTTGTCTAACTTTCTTTTTTTATTTGGATTGGGCTCTAGCACCACACCTCCACCTATGGTAAACATCGGCGAATAAAACCTAAGAATAAATCTATCGCCACGCTTAGCTACAATCTCTTCTTCTAATCTAAGTTGGGCATAGGATTCTTCTCCAGGATTTAATATTTCTTTATCCAATAAGACTATTCTACAAAATATCTCCTTTGTACCTAAATATAATCTTAGCCTTGTCCTAGTTTTGATTGATGTATTCATACTATCCAATAGTTTTATCTTGGTATCTAGCATTAGAGTTTCTTTCATCTGCTCAACTGGTGCTAATACATCTCCCCTGATAATATGATCTTTTTTAATGCCTGCTAGATTAACTGCAACCCTCTGACCTGCATATGCCACCTCAGTATTTTCATCATGTACTTGTAGTGTTCTTATTCTTGCTGTCTCATTGCCTGGATAAATTTGTACTTCATCACCTATTTTTAGATTACCGGATAATAGAGTTCCGGTGATTACTGTACCAAATCCAGAAATGGTAAATACTCTATCAATAGGCAATCTAGCCATGTCTAAGGTACTTCTATCTTCAATATCTTTAACATATTCATCTATTAAGTGGATTACTTCTTTGACACCTCTGTTCTTTGTCGATGATACTCTCATTATTGGGCAGCCTTCTAGAAAGGTTCCTTTAGTTTCTTCTTCTACTTCTTCCTCTACTAAGCTTATCCACTCTTCATCCACTAGATCCACCTTAGTAAGCACTACAAATCCCTTATTAATCCCTAGCAGATTTAATATAGATAAATGCTCCTTTGTCTGAGGCATAATCCCTTCATCTGCTGCCACTACCAACAAAACTATATCCATACCCATGACGCCAGCTAGCATATTTTTAATAAATTTCTCATGTCCTGGAACATCAATTATACCTGCACGTTGACCACTTGGTAAATCAAAATATGTAAAGCCTAAATCAATGGAAATGCCTCTTTTTTGTTCTTCCTTTAATCTATCTGTATTTCTACCAGTTAGAGCTTTTATTAATGTAGTTTTTCCATGATCTATATGTCCAGCAGTACCAATGATTAAATGTTTCATGTCAACACTCCTTGTTTCGAGTTCAATAATTATGCCTCTTTTAAATAAGATACCACATGTTTTAGTCCTTGCACTATCTGACCAAATTCATCAGATTTTACTGTTCTTAAATCTATATATATTTTATCCTTAAAGATCCTAGTAATAATCGGAGTAGAAAATCCTCTTAATAGCCTTTCTATAATTTCAATACTATGCTCTAGAGAACTCAATACTATACATTTTGTAGGTAGTTTTGTAAGTGGCAATGAACCACCACCTACTTCTGAATAACTATCCTCTATTTCAAAAAATATTGTCCTATCAACTATATTGTCATCTATAAGTTTATATAGTTTCAGGGCCTTATTCTCCAACTCCTCAGCTGACATAGTCAACATGTTTAAAGTAGGGATTTCCTTGATAGCTGATTCTTCATCTAAATAAAATTTAAGCGTAGCTTCCAAGGCTGCTAAGGTAAATTTATCAACTCTAAAAGCCCTTGTAAGAGGGTTTGTTTTCATAAGAGATATGTAACTCTCCTTACCTACTATAATACCTGCCTGAGGCCCACCTAGTAGCTTGTCGCCACTAAAAGTAACTACGTCTACACCATTTAGGAGTGAATCTTGTACTGTTGGTTCATAGTCTAGACCATATTTGGATAAATCAACTAAGACCCCACTTCCTAAGTCCTCTATTATAGGAATATTATATTCTGTCTTTATTTTTGCTAATTCCTTTGCTGATACCGTTGATGTAAATCCTAATATTCTATAATTGGATGTATGAACTTTCAGTAATGCCCCTGTATTCTCGTTAATAGCATTTTCATAGTCCCTAATGTGGGGTTTATTTGTTGTTCCTACTTCTACTAAAGT
>JAAYGX010000232.1 GCA_012735585.1 Tissierella sp. | reverse complement strand
TTTTCATAAAATATCTAATCATTAATATAATAATAATTACAGATATAATCCAAAAGCTTAAATACCCATACTTCCAATTTAGTTCAGGCAAGTATTTAAAATTCATTCCATAAACTCCGGCTAAAAATGTAAGGGGTATAAATATGGATGAAAATATAGTTAGTACTTTCATTACTTCGTTTGTTCTATTACCAATACTGGATTGGTAAGAATCCATAAGGTTGGTGCATATTTCCCTATAGGTCTCTACAATATCTACTGTCCCAATTATCTGATCATGGATATCACTTAGATAGTAAATAGTTTTGCTTTCAATAAGACCAAATTCATCTTTGGCTAAGCTTCCAGAAATAATTCTCATATGAAAGAGAAGGGACCTAAAATGTATGAGTTGTCTTTTGATAGTATAAATACTTCTTAATAACTCTTTTGAAGGGGTATCCAATAGAGAGTCTTCTAAATTATTTATTTCCTCTCCAATTACTTCAATAGTCCCAAAATAGTTATCTACAATAATATCCAGCAAATAATATAATAAATCATCGGGGCCATTCTTGCGCAGGCTAACTTGGTCATTTATGGACTGATGAAAATCAGTATATATTTCTAAATCATACTCCCTAAATGAAATTAGCTTATCTTTAAATAGTATAAAGAAAATTCTATTGGTTTTAAGTTCCTTATCAACAAACTCACTTGTTTTTGAAACTATGAATAAATACTCATCAAAGTCCACTATTTTAGGATTTATATCATTGTTAACTACATCTCTAAATACTAGATTATGAATCTTAAACCTATCCATTATTTTTTTAAGAAGATCCTCATCATCTAGTCCCATTATATCAATCCACTCAACCCCTGTATGACTAGATTCATCAAGTTTATTTAAATCATAGATTTCTTCACTGTAAAAATTGTTAGTATCATATTTTGTGTGAATTACTTTACTAGACATATTCATTAGTTTCACCCCAAGTAGTTATTATATATCTATTATACTACAATCTTTAAAATGAGATTAGAAGTATTTTATGCCTGGTCATTACTGTAAATATATAAGTAAACCATAAGGCTCCAATAATTGCTGGTAAGAATAATAATATTTTATGATTGGAAAACTTAGTAATTATATAACTATAAAAAATTCCAATAGCTAAAGCTACTAATAGTATTAAGACATATCTATCCATGAGAATGACCCTTTCATTATATCGTTATGATATTATACCCATAAGGTCTAAGCTTTAATAATCAGTATATCTTCTTTTAGGCCGATCGTATGTAATGAATCTTGCCCTTGCGAAGTGGTAAAAACTCTATATCCCAATGAAGCGTATCGGACAAGCACATGAAATTGCACAAACTACATTATTCCTTGCTTCAAGTGATGCTTCCTTCACTCAACCACCGAGTATGTTTCAATTAAGTAAATAGGGATTGTAAATCATCTAAAAGTATGTTATTGTATCTGTTGGCTATTAATACATATTATATTGGAGGAAGGTATGAAAACTTTTAGTGAAATTATTGACTATATAGTCGATGCAGGAAAACATAAGACAAGCAAGAAATTTAGAGCTTTACTTTTACAGGGTATATTTGCAGGTATGTTCGTTTCAACAGGTGCCTTAGGCTATTTTAACCTGGTAGCACATACAGCTGATCCAGGTCTAGGCAAGTTCCTAGGTGCACTTGTATTTACCACAGGTATTATTGGAATTTTATTATTAGGTAGTGAGTTATTTACTAGTAATTGTATGGTTATTTTAAGTGTTTATAAAAAATCAATTAAATTAAGTTCCTTTATGAGAGTACTTATAACAGTATTATTTGCAAATTTTCTAGGCGGGCTTTTAATGGCTCTTTTAAGTACAGGAGCAGGTATATTTAGTGAACAAATGCTTCAAACCGTTATTAAAGTTGCAGTAGTTAAAACTAATATGCCAATAGGGCAGATGTTTATTAGTGCAATTTTGTGTAATATTATAGTTTGTAGTGGTGTTATGATGTCATATGGTGCAAATACGGTAACTGGCAAGATAATGGCAATTTGGTTTCCAATAGCAGTATTTGTATTAAGTGGTACAGAGCATATTGTTGCTAATTTTTTCTATCTTATGATGGCTCTTTTAAATGGAGCAGGTATTACAATAGGAGGAATCCTGACCAACTTTGGGATTGTTACACTAGGAAATTTTATTGGGGGAGCTATTATAATAGCAGGTGCGGACTACTTTATAGATAAGGATTTAAATATTTAACGGAAAAAGGCATTGATATTCACAGTGGTGCGTTTCAACCCAATCCTAATACTAAATTCTTCTTTGTGTTAGATCCAAATGATCTTAAGGTTCAATTTAT
This sequence comes from Tissierella sp., assembly GCA_012735585.1. GTDB lineage: Bacteria > Bacillota > Clostridia > Tissierellales > Tissierellaceae > JAAYTL01. The sequence goes on along the minus strand of JAAYGX010000232.1, from coordinate 3 downwards.
AGA
>JAAYGX010000193.1 GCA_012735585.1 Tissierella sp. | reverse complement strand
GTATATATAGGGACCACCTGGAAAGAGTCCTCCTGCTAAAGAACTTATAATAACTCTCCTTATACCACTAAATCCTGTATATCTTTAATCTTGATAGCTTTGTCGAGTCCCTGATGAAGTTCTAAAAAAAGTAATATAATTTTTAATGCAATTATTTGGAGATGCATTTTTTATTTGACTAGATTTAGGTTATTTACACTGGATTTTAATTATGATATATTTTAATAAATCTATTGACCTTATCGTTACGTAATGGTTTATCATTTTCACTAGGAGGTGGTTAGATGGAGTATTCAATAAGTAAACTAGCTAGGATATCTGGGGTGACTACTCGTACCTTAAGATATTATGATGAGATTGGATTACTTAAGCCTAGGAGGATTAGCTCAAATGGATATAGGATATATGGAGAAAATCAAGTCAATCTATTACAGCAGATATTATTCTACAAAGAGTTGGGCATTGGGCTAGAAGATATAGATAATATTCTAAATTCATCAGATTATAATATTGAAAAATCCCTACAAGAACATTTAATCCATCTTAATCAAGAAAAAATTAGGATTGAATTATTGATTAAAAATGTCAATAAAACAATCTCTTCATTGAAAGGAGAAACTATTATGAGTGATAAAGAAAAATTTGAAGGGTTTAAAAATGATTTAATCAAGAAGAACGAGGAAGAATATGGCTCAGAGATAAGGGACAAATATGGAGATGAAGTGGTAGATGCTTCCAATGCCAAATTAGCGAGTATGAGTCAAGAACAATGGCAAAGACAACAAGACTTAACCAATGAAATCAGTGAGAAAATAAAACTTGCCTTGAAAGCAGGTGAGCCAGCAGGGCAGATTGCTCAAGAAGCTTGTGAACTGCATCGTCAGTGGCTATCAATGTTTTGGAAAGATGGCATGTACTCTAAAGAGGCACATTTATCATTAGGCCAAATGTATGTAGAGGATGAACGTTTCAAGAAGTATTATGATGAGATAGAAGAAGGAGCAGCGGAATTTTTATATGAGGCATTAAAAGTTTATTGTAGGTAATTGAAAATACTAAATGGCCAGCCAACTTCCTAAAGGAAGTCAGCTGGCTTGAATTTTCTACTTTTTAATAGCCTTGAATAATTCAGTTTGTTCCTTGATGCCTTTTTCAGCTGCGAATCTTTCAATACTTGAAGCACCAAAGAATCCGTGAACACCTCTAGTATTCTTTAGTACATATTCAGCATCTGAAGGTTCTGCAATAGGGCCACCATGACATATAACCAATACATCTGGATTTACTTCTTTAGCTGCATCTGCAATTTCTTGAACTCTTTGAACACTTTCATCCAATGTAAGGGCTGTTTGAGCACCGATACTACCCTTAGTAGTAAGTCCCATATGAGCAACAATGATATCAGCTCCAGCTTCAGCCATTTTTCTTGATTGTTCAACATCAAAAACATAAGGGGTTGTTAGCATATCAAGTTCATGGGCCTTTCTTATCATTTCAACTTCTAAGTCATATCCCATTCCTGTTTCTTCAAGGTTTTGTCTAAACACTCCATCGATAAGCCCAACAGTAGGGAAGTTTTGAACTCCAGCAAAGCCTTGGTCCTTAAGTTGTTTTAAGAATACGTCCATAACTTTAAATGGATCAGTACCATTAACACCTGCCAATACAGGAGTATGATTAACAACAGGAAGTACCTCTGAACCCATTTCTACAACGATTGAATTTGCATCACCATATGCCAAAAGACCAGCCAATGAACCACGACCAGCCATTCTATATCTTCCTGAATTGTATATAATTAACATATCGCAACCACCAGCTTCACTACTCTTTGCAGTGATACCAGTTCCAGCTCCAACACCTAATAAAACTTCACCATTTGCAATTTTTTCCTTGAAATTATTTACTATTTCTTGTCTTGACATTTTCATAAAATAATCATCCCTTCATCTTATTTACTTTTAGCCTCTATCATATCTATAAGTTTTTGTGCTGCTGTTTCAGCAAAGTCTTTATCGTTTATTACCGTATCCATTTCAATTAATTCAATAATATCTTGATTAACATTAGCTTTAATTGTATCAAATAGCATCTTGTTCTCTTCTGGTCCATAAAATGGTTCGCCTTCAGCATCGATACCAGAAAGTCCTTTTTTAGGAATCATGAGTACTGTGCTTTCTGTAGCTAGGTTGAGTTTTTCAGCTATTTTTTCTCCTAATAGCCTATTCTCTTCGACACTTGTTCTCATCAAGGTAACTGATGGATTGTGCTTGTAGAAGTTTCTTCCCTCATACTTAGATGGGACTGTATCGAATGCGCCAAAGTTAACCATATCCATTGCACCTAAGGATACCACTTGAGGGATCTTATTTAATCCAGCTGCTTCAAGCCTATCGGGGCCAGCATTAAATACTCCGCCAAATAATTCATCGCACCATTCTGTAGTGGTAAG
>JAAYGX010000192.1 GCA_012735585.1 Tissierella sp. | reverse complement strand
TCGTCTATATAATCAGTTATGGACTGATCCTTGATTTCAACCTCTGCAATAAAATCACTTACTACTTGATAGGATTTATCTCTGTTGCTAACATCAAAGGATGCTTTAATATCATCACTGATATCCTCTTCCACTATGACTACAGCAATAGTCCGACTATCATTTAATACAGGATATGAAGTTTGCTTAATTAGCAAGCCTTCTTGTGAAAATGCGTATAATCCAACGGATTTTAGACCCGTCTCCAGTGTCCTTAGAGGACCTGGTTCATTCTTTCTATAAGCTGTTTTTCCAATGACACTTTCTTTATATATTGATTTACTTATTAAAGGAGGGCGATGAAATACTACAACAGCCTCATTTGTGATAACATTGAGTATATCAATAAATACATCAAATCCTATAAATTCTTCAGTATTGTTAACTATAGTTTCTGCTTTACTTTTTATAAGATCAATATCTGATTTAGTTAAATCAGTGTATTTTTTAGCCATCTCTTCAATATTTTCATCAAATATATATTTATTCATTGGCTAACACCATCAATTTTGCTACCTCCACAAGGGGTATTCGTCTTTGCATGGAAATATCTCGGAGCTTCTTATATGCATCATTTTCTGATAGGCTTTCTCTTTCCATTAGTGCACCCTTAGCTCGTTCAATTATCTTACGTTCCTCTAATTCCTTAGATAATCGTTCCAGCTCCCTTTTAAGATTATCCGTCTCTTTTCCCTTTGATATGGCTAACTCCACCATTGGAATAAGCGAGCGTTCATCTAGTGGTTTAACTAGATACCCCAATGCTCCAAATGCTTTTGCCTTATCTATATATTCATTATCATTATAGGCAGTTAATAGGATAATTCCACTTGTTGTACCATCTTCAACTATCTTTTTAGCTGCACTTAACCCATCTAGTAAAGGCATCTTTATATCCATAATAACCAAGTCTGGAAGTACATTTGAGCATACTGAAATGGCTTCAAATCCATCAGAGGCTTCTCCTACTACCTCATAATTAGCATCTTCTAAAATCTCTTTAATATCTAATCTTGTGATTGGTTCATCGTCTATTATAACAATTCTACCTCTCATTGTTACACCCCTTTGTATTTATTAAGTGGTAGATAGGGGTACGACAGTAAAACCTAAAAGGCTTTTCATGGTTTCTAAAACATTATCTAATGCAATTCGAACCGATAAAACATCCCCTATTATAACCACTGCTCCTGAAAACCTATCTACAAATCCAATTTCTATTTCCGCAGATTTTATCGCTATATCAACAGCTATAATTGATGCTTCACTTGGTGTTATGGTTAAAATACCTACTGCTTCATTTGCAGTTTGTATGATACCCATCTTTTGATATAATTCTGAATCGGGCTTTGCAATAACGTGTGCAACGGTGATTTGTTTACCAGGAACATATTCTTGTATAATTCTATCATTTATTTCCAAGTAACCACCTCATTATATAAATGATTTTCCTAAAATACTAATTACATCCTCTTTAGCTGGTACAATAGGATTTGTTGCTGTGCATCGATCCGCTAAAGCAGCCTCAGCGATTATATTTTTATCTGATTCAAATTGTTCCTTACTAATTCCCCATTCAGAAAGGCTATTTGGAATAGAAAGTCTTTTTTTCAGTGCAATAATTGCCTTTACTAAACTTCGTACACCCATCTGTGGATTTGCTGCATTTAATCCTAAAAATCTAGCGATCTCTGCATAGCGATTTGCAATAGGATTTATACTGTTGGTATAATTTCCTTCGTCAATTCCTGCGTTATATAGAATAATATTTGGTAATAAAATTCCATTTATTCTTCCATGTGGAATATGCCAACGTGCTCCTGCCGCATGTGCTATACCATGGTTTAATCCTAGTGAAGATATATTAAAGGCCATTCCAGCCATTGTTGAAGCAATATGCATCTTTTCACGTGCTTCTTTGTCATCTCCATCTTTATATGCCCTGTCTAAATAAGTGAATACATAGCCTATAGCTTTTTCACTTAAAGCATCGGAGATGTCATTAGCATTGGTTGAAACATAGGCTTCTATAGCATGAGTAAGAACATCGATACCTGTATCGGCAGTTTGTCTAGGTGGTAAACCTGCAACAAGGTTTGAATCCAGTATCGCTTCATCTGGTAAAATATCATTTGTTATTAATGGATATTTAGTTCCCTTTTCATCATCAGTAATAATTGAGAAATTTGTAACTTCTGAACCTGTTCCACTTGTTGTTGGAATAGCGATAAATCTAATATCACTAAACCTACCAGCCAATTTACCAAAATAAAGTATGGCTTTTGCCGCATCTATAGCTGATCCGCCACCTATGGCTAATACAATTGTAACACTATAGTCTTTAGAATATTCTAATCCAGCCACAATATTATCAATAGGTGGATCTGGAATAACTTCTGAAAACACTTTTACTTCTGTACTACTATCAATATAACTATTTATATATGGAAATAATTCAGAAGAAGCAATAAAGGAGTCAGTTATTATCAAAACCTTTTCATTTTTTAAATCAGATAACCTTTTCAGACTCTCATCGCCAATATATAATGTTGTTCCAAACTTAATTTCTTGCATAGCACTCCTCCTTTCTAACAAAAAAAGCCATAGAAAAATTAATCGATCCGATTATTTTCCTATGGCTTCGTCGCCAAAAGTTAGCAC
>JAAYGX010000191.1 GCA_012735585.1 Tissierella sp. | reverse complement strand
TTATTATATAAATCATAAAGATGATTTGTCGGTCCATGACCTTTACCTATATTTATTGAATGTTTAATTGCTGTAGTATTATATTTTTTAGCCTTTTATACTGCATTGGACATAGTCATACCTAGAGCTAGATTAGAAGCAATAGCTGATGAGAAAGTACAACCTGTTCCATGGGTATTTTTTGTATCTATACGTTGGGATTTAAACCCATAAAAATCCATGCCATCATATAAAATGTCCAGTGCATCTCCAATAGCATGTCCACCTTTTATAAGAACATTTTTACAGCCCATATCATAGATAATCTTAGCAGCAGTTTCCATGTCTTCCAAACTATTGATTTGGATATTTGAAATCTTTTCAGCTTCAGGAATATTAGGTGTAAGTAAGTCTGCATGGGGTAGTACAACTTTAATCAGTGTATTTATAGAATTAGGGTCCATGAGAGCACAACCATTTTTTGCATACATTACAGGATCAATTACAACGTTATTTGGTTTATATTCTTTCAATTTTCTAGCCACAGTTTCCATACATACTTGTGTAGATAGCATACCTATTTTGACAGCATCTACTTCTATATCTTCAAATATTGCGTCAATCTGTTTTTCAATCATATCTGGGGTAATATCTTGGATATCTATAACTCTACTGGTATTTTCTGCTACTACTGAAACTATAACACTCATTCCAAAAACTCCATGGGCTGAAAATGTCTTTAAATCTGCCTGTATTCCAGCACCTCCACTACAATCTGATCCAGCAATACTAAGTACCTTTTTCAATTAAACTCCTCCTTATTGTTTTTTATATAAAAAATAGGATGCTTCTCAATAGAGAAACATCCTAATCATATACAAACTTTCGTATGTGATTTGCTTCCCTACGCTGGTTTTAGCCAACAGGTTCAAAGGGTCAGGTTTTAACCTTCTCAACTACTATGTAGTCCCCCCGCAAACATTAATTATATTTAGTTTTATATTCATACGATTATTTAAATTAAAATAAGGTGCTTCTTTTAAAAGAGAAGCACCTTAACCATATACAAATTTCGTATGTGATTGCTTCCCTACGCTGGTGTTAGCCAACAGGTTCAAAGGGTCAGGTTTTACCTTCTCAACTACCGTGTAGTTCCCCCGCAAAATAATTTATTTAATTATACCCCATACTGTTACTGTAGTCAAGCAGCTAAGTTTATACTGTCTAATACCTCTTTCATCCAATTTTTAGTTTCTATTGATGTATCATATCATGATATTCTTCATTTTTTTCCATCTGTGCCTTTGCGTAGGGGCATAATGGTATAATCTTCTGGTTTTCTTCTCTTGACCAAGCTACTACTTCCTTTAGTAGTAATTTACCAACTCCTTGGCCTCCAAGCTCATCTGATACAAATGTATGATCTATGATAATATTGTCTTCCCCAGAAACAACATAAGTCATCTCTGCCACTGGATTTTCCTCAGAATCTCCTATGTAGAATTTATTGGCACCTTTTTTGATTTCAAACATAGTCCTTCCTCCTAAAGTATTATTATTTTTATAATACCCATTAAGAGTTATATATATCATTTACTCTTATTATGCAAAGTTCCATAAGCACATTTGGTATTTCCTAAACATCTTGATATACTTTATCTATTTTTCCACCATCTAGATTATTCCTTTAATTGTAGTAATGTCTAATCCTTTTTCCCTTAAAGCTTCTACAAATGGATTAATCCCAACAGAATCACTTGCTATATGGCCTGATATTATTAAATTTCCTTTATTTTCATTTCTAAGTTTTACGTAATCTGGGTATCCTATATGGATATATATAACAGTATTTACTCCATTTTCAAAAAATGCATTAGCTATGGGATAACCACCGTTAGTATACGCTCCATGTGCCACTACAGTCTTGCCTGCCTTATTGTTCTCATCACCTATAAGTAATTCAACTTTTGTCCTTGCTGATATCATTTCTTTGAAGCTACTTAATCCATCTACAATGTCCTTTATTTTTGTCTCATCATCTTTACATATATCATCTATTTTCTCTTGCATCATTCTTCTACCAATTTCATCTAATGGCTGATGAATATTTAAGAAGGGCATATTCAGCATTTTTGCAACTGAAATGGTATCATCATAATTACTTGAAGCAACTGAGATTTTTAATTGCTCGTATTTTTCTTGTATGGCTTTCTCTGCTATTTCTTCTGGTACTCCATACTTTTTCATTATATTGATATTGTCTTTAAATACCTCATAAGAGTTGATAATATTCGCCTGTGGATGATGTGCTATAACTGCATCATAGCCATTAGCCTTGGCATAGTACAAATCAGAACTATCGATATCTACACCAAATAGTACTTTCTTAATCTTATCTCCTTGTATATATATTTCTGAATCAGCAGGTATATAATCATACCCTGCCATATCAAGGGCTAATTGCATTATTTCATTCGTATTCATTATAATTCCTCCCTATATATTTGCATCTTTTTATTTTTTATATCTATTCTATATCACTTTAAAGCGATAGTCAAAGTATGTAAAAAACTGACTTAGAAATATAATCTAAGTCAGTTTCTATAAGTGCCAATATTATCTCCTATTCATTCAAGTATTTTAGGATCTTGTCACTTGCCTTTAGTCCATTACCTGAGATAATAACAACTGTTGTATCATTCTGATTAATTTTTTCTTCTTTAATCAGCTTCGTAACTCCAGCAAAAGCCGTTGCAGATGTTGGCTCTATGAAGTATCCTTTTTTGAGCATCTTTTTAAGTCCTTGAAGTATCTCATCTTCTGTAACGTCTAACATATCTCCATCTGATGCTCGAATAGCTTTTACAACCTCCTCACTATGACTAGAAAATTTTAAAGCAATTCCTTCTCCAATAGTTGGTTTTGCATCAAATTCTTCTGGTAATCCATGGAATTTGCGGTATACTGGATTGCAATTTTGCGCTTGTATACCATATATTCTTGGAATACGATCAACTTCTTCATTTAAAAACAACTCTCTAAAACCTTGTTCTAAAGCAAGAGGTAAGCTTCCATTTCCTGATGGTACTACTATATTATCAGGAGCAGTGAAGTTCAATTGCTCCCAGATTTCATAGGCAATTGATTTAACTCCTTCAATAAAATATGGATTCCAGTTATGACTAGCGTAAACTCCTTCTATATCCAATTGAGCTGCTAGGGCTGTAGCCTCACGAGGGCCAGGTATCTGATGGATTTTTGCACCTGAACTAATAACTTGTCCTACCTTCCCTTTTGAAGTTCCTTCTGGTACATATATACTACATTCCATACCTGCTTTTGCAGCGTATTCCGCTACAGAAGCTCCAGCATTACCAGATGAATCCTCTGTAATCTTATTTACTCCTTGTAGTGCAAGATGGTTAATCATCATAGAGACACCACGGTCTTTAAATGAACCAGTAGGCATTATGGCATCATTTTTAATGTGTATATCAAAATCATCCCAATCCTCTTTCATTAGTGGAGTCATACCTTCACCAAATGTTGAAATAAGATCTTCCTTTTTTATAGGATATGCTTTGTCATATCGCCATTGGGTAAAGTCATTTTGACGAATATCCCCTCGATTGAATTTTACTTCTCTATTAAGCCACAAAGCTCCATCACATTCACATCTCCAACCTTTGAAACCGTCATCATATTTTTTGCCACAAGTTCTACATAAATACTCCATTAATAAACCCCCTCTTCTTTAGAAACTACTATTTTAATAATTATAACATGATATATATTCTTATTCCAGAGGAAAGCGATATCTGTGCCCTTTACTTATTATATTGAATAACTATAGTCTTTCAAGTAAATTAAATTTATTGATTGGTGCTTATAAAAAATAAATAACCCTTAGAATATTATTAATACCACATTCTTAAGGGTTATTCCATATGAATATTTATTTGTTTACAATATCCTTTACCACTTCTCCCGCAATAATTAATCCCGCTACTGAAGGTACAAAGGATACACTGCCTGGGATTTGTCTTCTTGCAGTACAGTTTCTTTCTGTTCCCGGAGGACAAACACATCTATTTTTGCAATTGTCTACTTCGTTTTCTATTGGTTTTAATGCAGGCTCTCTTGAGTATACAACTTTCAAAGAATCTATACCTCTTTTTCTTAGCTCTGAGCGCATAGTTCTGGCAAGGGGACAAATACTTGTTTTATAAATATCTGTAACCTCAAATCTAGTAGGGTCAAGTTTATTACCTGCCCCCATACAACTAATAATCGGTATATTAGCTTCTTTTGCCTTCTGAATCAATGTTAATTTTGATGATACAGTATCAATCGCATCTACTATATAAGTATATTTAGATAAGTCAAATTGATCTGCGTTATCTTTTCCATAAAATGTTTGGTGTATTTCAACATTAGCCTTTGGGTTAATTTCTAGTATTCTATCACGCATAATCTCAACTTTATGTTTTCCTATAGTTTTTCGTGTAGCTATTAACTGTCTATTTATATTTGTTATACATATCTTATCGTCATCAAAAATGGCAATATTACCTACTCCAGTTCTTGCTATAGCTTCTACTGTGAAGGAACCAACTCCGCCTACGCCAAAAACTGCAACGAAGGAATCTTTTAATTTGTCTATTCCTTCAGTCCCCAGTAAAAGCTCTGATCTTGAAAATTGATTCATCTATTTCTCTCCTTAAATTATAATTTATGTCAAAATCAAAATTGCTAGGAGAAATCCTAGCAATTTTTTTCAATATTTATTATATCATATTTTAATCAATTAGTTTATAATTTTATTTCATACTATCTATTTCCATAAATATTTCCACTACAGATGGATCAAACTTAAGTCCTGATTGGGATTTAATTTCTTCTATGGCTTCTTCATGAGTCAGTCCACTACCATCCACCCTATTTGTCAAGGAATCATACCCTTTTGCTACCGATACAATTCTTGCAAATAAAGGTATCTCTTCACCCTTTAGCCCCTTAGGATATCCTGTTCCATTCCATCTTTCATGGTGTGCTAGTACGATCTCGGCAATATTCATGGTTTCATCGAACAAGTTTAAAATTCTATATCCTATTAAAGGATGACGTTTCATTTCTTCTTTTTCTTCGCCTTTAAATTTACCATGTTTATTTAAAATATTCGTATCCAATACAATCTTGCCTATATCATGATAATATCCAGCATCAGCAACTTTTCTCGCATCCGTTCCAGGTAAATTCATCTTAATTGCAATTTCCTTACAAATTCTAGCTACATTTATAGAATGGGACTTCTCTCTTGGGCTCTTCTCATAGAGGGATTCCATAATATCCTTCAGCATCCCTGAATTTACACTCCTACGCTCTAATGTTTTTAGTTTATACATTTGTGCTTCTGCTTTCTTTAAAACTATTTCTATATCATCTTCAGGTTCTGTCTTTGTATCTGATGCAAGTGCAATGCTTCCTTTTATTCCTACAATTTTTTGTGCAGAAAACTCAGATTTAATTCTTTGAATTATTTTATTTGCATTATCTGCTTCTGTATTTGTAAGGAGTATAATAAACTCGTCACCACCGATTCTAGCAACAATATCATCTTCTCTACAAACCTTTGTCAATACTTCTGCAGTTCGTATCAGTAGCTCATCACCTTTTTCATGTCCGTATATATCATTTACTAGCTTTAATCCATTAACATCTCCATATATAATTGATATGGGTAAATTTTTGTTAACATCTATTCTTTTGAATTCATTTTCAAAAAACATTCTGTTATATAATCCTGTTACAGGATCATGTGAGCTTAAGTATTCCATTTGCTTTTGCGTTCTTTTTGTCTCAGTTATGTCCATGAAAGTAACCACAGCACCTAATACTACTCCATCCTTTAACTGTGGGTAAACATTGTACTCTACGTCAAAGTATGTCCCATCTCTTCGCCAGAATACCTCATCATCAGCATGGAAACGGGTTCCATTTTCTACAGCTTGGATTATTCTGCATTCCTCAATTGGCATTTTTGTATAATCCCTTTTACTATGATGTATTTGATAATGCATATTCTTACCAACTAATTCCTCCTGACTCTCATATCCAAGGATTTCTATACAACTGGCATTACAAAACGTACAATTACCTTCCATATCCATTCCGTAAATTGCCTCGGCTGTGGAATCTAAAATTAATCTAAGTTGATTTCTATTATCTTTGATTACTTCATTGGCTTTCTCTAACTCTAGAGTTCTTTCCTTTACTTTACCTTCTAGATTATTTACTAATTCATATATGGTATCAGCCATACTGTTAAATGCCCTAGTTATCATGCCTACTTCATCATTTCTAACGATTACTGCCCTTTGTGATAAATCTCCTGATGCAAATTTTTCTGTTAAATCCAATAGATATTTAGCAGGTTTTAATAGCTTCTTAGTTATGGTAAAATAAGAGATCAAAGATATTGTAATAGCTACAGCTACTAAAATTATCGTATAATTTATATTTCTTAGAATAGTAGGGGTTAATCTGGAATCCTCCACTACTGTGAATATTAGCCAATCAAACTCTTCAGTCTTAAAATCAGAAATATTGATGTAAAGCCTTTTTTGAATATTCTTAAGTTTAAATAATGTGCCTTTTGAATCTAGATAGGAATAATATGCCTCATTTAAGGCTGGATAACCCATATTTGTTACTCGAACAGGCCTTCTTGTCCCATTTTGGAGCCTTAGATCATTATCCATATTTATGGAATTTGCAATTAGATCTCCTGTCTCTCTATCTACTACTAATGCCATAGAAGATTTCTCATCAACTACTCTTCGTAGATGTTCATCTAGACTATCTATCTCGTCTGTATGGGTCATGTGGTTTTCTACATGGTATTGGACCCTAATATATATTTCGTTTTGCAATTCTGTAACAATGTCGGTTAAGGCTCCATCTGCATAGGAAAGCCAGTTTGTAAATAAAATAATACTGATCAGTATACTTGTAACTAACATAATAGATATAAAAGTAATTAGCATAATTTTCATTATAGACATATTAGGTTTTTCTTTTGCATTATTCATAAATGTCTCCCTCTTATATCGTAAACTAATTTTTATTGTACTTATCTAAAAGTAATATAGCTTCTTCCTTTGAAACAGCCTTACTAAATAAATATCCTTGTAATTTATCGCAACTATACTCTTCTAAATAGTCCTTTTGTGCATGAAACTCTACTCCTTCAGCTACTGTTTTTAATCCCAGCTTATGGGCTATGGAGATGATGTCCTTAGTTATAAGCGAGGCTTTATTGAGCTCTGTTATATTATTGATAAAATGTTGATCTATTTTTAAGGTATCTACGTTTAATTCACTTAGTCTATCAAATGAAGAATATCCAGTTCCGAAGTCATCGAGGGATATCTGAATACCACTTGCCCTCAATTCCTTAAGCCTTTGATTTGTGATTTGAAAATTCTCCAACATAATCGTTTCTGTAAGCTCTAATTCAAGATTTTGTCCACTAATGCCTGCCTCTTCCATAATATTCAATACTGTGTTGACAAAATTCTCTTGTAAAACATGAATTGTTGAGATATTTACAGCCACTCGTAAATCATTATAGCCCATTCTAGTCAAATCAGCAATAAATTTACATGCTACTTTTAGGATAAAATTAGTAAATGGTATAATAAGTTGTTTTCTCTCTGCAATCTTGATAAATTCAGCAGGTGAAACAGGCCCAATTTGGTCTGAATTCATCCTAGCCAATGCTTCAAACCCATCTATTTTATTAGTCTTCGTATCTATTATGGGCTGATAAGCTAGATATATTTTGGATATGTCTTCATTGCTAATTGCAGTCCGTAACTCTCTTTCTATTATTTCTTCACGTTGAATATTGGATTCCATATTCTGATCATAAAAACTATAACTATAATTTGTGGAAGTATCAACATAATTAAGTGCAATAGTTGCCTCTTTTAGAAGCTGATCTAGAGATTTCTTAGAAGCTCCATTAAATTCAATAATCCCTATCTTTACAATAATATACTGATTTGAATCATTTACTCTAAAAGGTTGCTGTAGTATATCCTTGATTTCTTCAAGAGTACGCAATAATTCTTCCTTTTCTTTAAAGTCTTGTAAATACAAAACAAGCTTATCAGATGTAAATCTGAATAATATAATATTCTTATTCTGGATTGTTTTTATTCTATTTCCTAACTCTTTAAGCACCTTGTTCCCGTACTCATAGCCAAAGGCTTGATTAATAAGGCTAATATTTGCACATTTAACCATAAATATAGCCCCATTATTTTTACCCTTATTTTCATTAAATCTTTGAATAAGAGATTCTGTATTTGGAAGACCTGTCAAGCTGTCATAATATGCTAGGTATACTAGTTTTTTATTTCTTTTATAGGTTGAAACAATTGAAAAGATTAATGTAATATAAACTATTATTAAACCAATTATTGTATTTAATATATTCATTTTTATCAATGGAAGGATGCCACTCAATGAATATTGAATTCCAAAAGCAACTATTTCATTAGACTCATAATCAAGGGGTACAAATATTTCATACAAGTCTTCACCACTAGAAGAGTTTATACGGTCGTGAATTTTACCACTATTTATGTCAGATATTATTTCTTCATCCTTAAGCTGATAGCCTATAAATTCATCAGCTGTACTAGCTGTTATTATATAGCTACTATCTAAGGCACCCAATTGAATTATTGCATCATCAATAACCATCTCGTCAAGAAGATTTTGCACTCTGATTGACTCGAATAACTGATTCACCTTTTCAGCTAATATCCCAATTTGAACCATAGTGCCATCTTGATTCTTTATATAGCCATATTTATAAAACAACTCAGATTCTGAGTCCTTTCTAATATCCTCAATACGTATCTCATCATCACTATTCATAAAATAGTATACTGGATGATTTTCATGGGGTTTCCATCCCACGTACTTACCTGAATTTGAATATTCGATTATTCCTTGAGAATTATATATATATACTTCATCAATGTTAAATGTATCGGCTAACTCTATCAATATTTCATCACTATAATTACAACTATATATTTGGGCTGTCTTAAGTGAATTTTCTAGCTTATCCTCTAATAATTGACTAATAGTGTCAGCCGCTTCTCCAGTATGGGATAAGTTAGTAGATATACTTCTAGCAATTTTTAATCCTTCTTCTTTCTTAAGGTCATAGAAATGATTCTTTATACTATTACTCATTGCCATTAAAATAATTGCAGTTATTAAGCTTACTATGATAAATGGTATTATGTAAATTTTAATGTTTGCTTTTCTATCTTTGGTTATATTCATAAAGCCCCTCCTCAATAGAATAGGTCCATAGTGAAATTTCTCTAATATAATACGATCTAAAAATTGTATTGGCTTATTATACATACAATATTCGTTTTCTTGTTACCAAATTAATACCCTAAATATATAATTTAAAAAGTCCTTCTATCATTGAACGATTTTTTCATTTATATTTTTACATTTTAAAAGGACTATCATGAATCAGTTTCTTGATAGTCCTTTTATCCACTAACCAGTATTTATACTTTTAACATCCTTGAACCTAGTTAATTTAGTCTATTTCTACATCTGGATTATCTGGTTCTTCTAAGGTTTTTATATTTAAATTCTCCTCTTTTTGCCCTGCTCTAGGGAAATCTAAGGCATGCTCAACTTCAATCATAATTACTTTATCATCCTCTAAGAGTAATGTATCTCCAATTGGAACAATGATATCGTCACCTTTACGTTGAACCATAATAATAAGACGTTCAGCAGGTAAATCTAAGTCCTTAATATGTTTATTTGCCCATTTATGCCCACTTGGAATAGTAAATTCAATAAGATCCTGGCCACTTTCATCGAAGTGAATTTCACCACCTAAGACAATTAAATCATTTTCTTCTATAGTCACATGTCCTCTAGGTACAATTGTTTTGCCATTACGCTCTATCTTCACAACGATAAAGTCAAAAGTCAAATTCAGCTCTCTTACTTTGCTACCTATCAAACCACTATTTGAGGTAATTCTTGTTTCTAGGAATCCTATTTCTGCTTTATTTTGATAATAGTTGAACGTCTGTAGGACAGTATCATTAGGATCTAACATATTCCATTTCCCTGATGCTGGTGACATCAAGGACCCTTGAACTAAAGATGAAAGTAGACAAATCCCAAATACTATATGATATATATCTATAGATAATACCGCATCGCTATTTACAGCCATAATGGCAAAGGCTATAGCAGCAGCACCTCTAATGCCTGCTAATGATAGGATATTCAATTGATCTCGTTTAAGTTTAAAAGGAAACATTAAACCATAAACAGTCGCTGGTCGAGCAATTATAGTCATGAAAAGCATAATGGCTAATGCTATTGGGAATGTAGCAATGAGACTTGAGAAATTAGATAATAGACCTAATATGAAAAATAGTCCAATTTGCATGATTTCTGTAAAACCATCAAAGAAAAATACAATGTCACGCTTACCTTTAAATTCCATATTCCCAAGGTAAATACCTAAAATATACAATGCTAGATAACCATTACCCCCAATTAGACTTGTAGAAGCATATGTAATAAGCATTACAGATGCCATAAACACTGAATAAAGTCCATCTGATCCCAATGAAAGTATTCTAAACAATTTCCCAACTATAAATGCAAGAACAAAACCCATTAATATACCCAAAGCTACTTGCGATAGAATCTAAATAGGAATTGATACTTCTGATCCGATAATTACTGACAAAAATACCATAGTCATTGTATAAGCTGTGGGGTCATTTGAACCACTTTCAAGTTCTAGTAGAGACGCTGTGTTGTATTTTAAGTTTAGGTTCTTGGAACGTAAAACATTGGATACACTGGCGTAATCAGTAGAACCAACAACAGACCCGATTAGCATACCTTCTAACATACCAAAACCTAACACATAATGACAAAATAGCCCTGTAGCTAATGCAGTAGCAACAACACCTAAAGAACTAAGTATAATTGCTTCTTTTGCAACTGGTTTCGCCATCTTCCAATTAGTACCAAAACCACCATAAAACATTATTACCATTAATGCTAATGTAGCAAAATTATCGGCGAATTCAAAATCATCAAATTCAAAACCAATTGCACCAAATGCCATACCTAACACAATAAATAATAATAATGCAGGTATCCCATGTTTATTGGAAACTCGGATAGCTATTAGTGCTAAAATGAAAATTATACCAATAATTAAATAAGTCATAAATGCTCCTTTCTGATTTGAAATAATTGACCGAAAAATTTAAATAAGTTGTAAATTGACTTTTTATTTAAATTGTCTTTTTTTCATACAGTACTATTTTATCATAAATTCAGCAAAGGTCAACAAATTCAAAAGGCTAGCCTTTTGAATGACCTTTTGATTTTATTTTCAGAGTATTAAAATAGATGCATAATGATCAAAATAATCATGGTACTAAGTAAAATCATTTTATCATTAATACATGTCCATAAAATATTGACAGGCCTACTTTAAAAACAGGTTATAAAGTTGGAAAACACAGAATTCAAGGAATTTCAGATGAATTCATTCCTTCAATTCTTAAATTAGATGAATTAGACGAAATCATTAGTGTAGATGATGGAGATACCTGATGAAATCTGAACCCATTAAAGAAAACTTTATATCTCCAGATGTGGAACTGATAGATCTAAAATGTTATTCTATTTGACTATAAAAAATATATTGAATGCAGTCATAGAAAATGATATACTATTTACTTGCAATCTAGATGAAAGTGTAACTAAGAGCCTATTTTTATAGGCTCTCTTTTCATTGATAAAGAAAGGTGATAATATGATAAAAGTTGATAACCTATCCTACTCATTTCCACAGAAGGACCTATATAATAAAATATCATTCACATTGGAAGATAATCAACACTGTGCTTTCATTGGAGTAAGTGGCAGCGGCAAAAGTACATTGATAGATATAATTATGGATCCAGAAAAATACATGTTTGATGGAGAATTAGAGATAAGCCCTAATTGTAGAATTGGATATGTAAGTCAGTCTCCCCAATTAGATAAAACTAAAGATCTTACTGTCTTCCAATATATGGGGCAAGAATCCATTAAGTTACAAAATGAACTAGCATCAATTGCTGCTGAGATGGAGACATCTTCGGATATTGATTTTTTACTGGAAAGGTATCAAGACGCTTTAGATGCATTTGAAGCACTTGGTGGAGATGACTTCGAAAGTAATATTAATAAGAAGTTAAGTTTAGCAAATCTAATGAAACATAAAGATCTAATGGTATCTGAACTTAGTGGTGGTGAATTCAAACTTATTCAGGTAATTAAGGAAATGTTAACTGCACCAGATTTAATGATTATGGATGAACCAGATGTGTTTTTAGATTTTGAAAACCTTAATTCACTAAAAAACCTTATTAATTCACATAAAGGTACACTTCTAATTATTACCCACAATAGATATCTATTGAATCACTGCTTTAATAAAATTCTTCACCTAGAAAACATGGAACTTCAAGAATTTGATGGAAGATATATTGACTATAACTTCTCACTACTTCAAAGCAAAATTGAGTTACAAGAACTAGCCCATGCTGATAATGAAGAAATTAAGAGAAATGAGATTCTAATTGAAAAATTAAGATTTGCCGCAGAGATGAATGCTGATGCAGCCATAGGTAAATATGTAAATGCTAGGGCTAAAATCATAGAACGATTAGAAGCACGTAGAATTAAAGCACCCTTTGTATATATTAAACAACCAGATATTCGTTTAGTTACAGATCATGAAATAGAAGAATCTGTTGCATTAGAAGTCAATCATCTTAGTATTTCCTTCGATGATATTCTACTAGAGAATATTAGCTTTGAGATTCAATCTACCGACAAGGTAGCAATCATCGGTAAAAACGGCAGCGGAAAAACCACTTTACTTCGAGAGATATTTAAGAATAACCATAACTCCATTAAATTCCATAAAGACATTGAAACTGCTTATTTATCTCAACTTCAAGGCGAAATGCTAAATGAAGATCATACTGTAGCTGAAGAGCTATTTGATGCAGGGTTTAAAACTTATGATGATATTGGCAAGTGTATTTTAAGCTATGGTTTTAAAGAAGAATTCATGCATCAGAAGATAAAGTCCCTATCTGGCGGAGAAAAAAAAATAATTCAGTTAGCCAAAATCTCCCTTAGTAAAGCAAATTTGTTGCTTCTTGATGAGCCTTCAAGTCATTTAGACACTTACTCACAAATGGCTTTGGAGAAAGCCATAGAAAACTATAATGGTGCAATTCTTATGATTTCCCATGATTTTTATTCTATAGTTAACACCATGGATTATGCTTTAATAATTGAAGATAAAGGGATAAGAAAAATGAGTATGCGTAAATTCAGGAAAATGATTTATGATAGCCATTTTGATAAAGATTACTTGGAGATCGAACAGAAAAAAAGGTCAATTGAAACAAAAATAGAATTAGCCCTACAAGATCATGATTTTGCCCTTGCAAAAGTTTTATGTGAAGAGTTAGAATCTGTAATTAAGTTATTTTAATAGAATAAAGAGTAAAAAACACCAATCAAATTATGCTTTTTTGATTGGTGTTTTCACTAATTAGAATACTAATTTTCATTTAAAAGACGTTGTGATAGCATTGTCCAATCTTCAATAGAATGATTCATAAGGTTAGGTCTTTTAACTCATCATTTTGGTAATCTTGCAGATGAGATTTATGTTTTCATCAAAGTCAGCACCGTTTACTCTGATTTAATAGATATAAGTCACCTGTTAATCAAATAATAATAACTTGAATCATAGGGAATACTACAATTGAATTGGTTATAAATTTAAGGTGGATTTTAATGTCACCAATTAATAATGTTCAAAGTGCTATTGATAGAATAAAATCTCTTGAACATATACTACTTTTCTTTAAGTACACTCCATTCATTCTCTTTAAATGCTACTAAAACAGTTTCTTCACCTATTAATATTGGTCGTTTTACAAGCATACCGTCAGTAGCCAGTAGTTCTATTATTTCATCTTCTGTCATTTCTGGTAGCTTATCTTTAAGATTCATTTCTCTATATAATATACCACTAGTGTTAAAAAACCTCTTTATTTCATAATTACTTTTATGAATCCATTCCTTTAATTCATCAACACTAGGATTATCCTCTTTTATATTTCTCTCTTCAAATTCTATATTATTCTCTTCTAAATATTTCTTAGCTTTTTTACATGTACTACACTTCGGATAACAAATAAATAAATATTTCATATATAGCTCCTTATATAATGTATTTTATCAACTTTAATTCTACTTCATGCTTTCTTTATTATTAGATGGAATAGCTCAAAAAAGGAAGTTTAGTAAACTTCCTTTTTTGCATTGTTTTCTAAAATTTTTACTATTAATTGAGATGCTTTTTTCATAGACTCTAATGGGATAAATTCATATCTTCCATGATAATTATATCCTCCTGTGAAGATATTTGGACAAGGTAGACCCATATAGGAAAGTCTAGCCCCATCTGTTCCTCCCCTAATAGGACTAATTATTGGTTCGATTCCCAGTTCCATCATGGATTCTTTAGCTAATTCTACAATTTCCATATGAGGTTCTATTTTCTCTTTCATATTATAATAACTATCTTTGATTTCTATTGTGATAATATTACCATATTTATTATTTAGAAAATCCACGACATTTTTGATATGATTCTTCTTTTCTTCAAATTTATCCATAAAATGATCTCTGATAATGTAATTCATAACACTGTGATCTACATTTCCTGTGATTTCATTTAATAGATAAAAACCCTCATATCCTTCTGTATATTCAGGTTTTTCATTTCTTGGAAGCATACCTTCTATTTCCATGGCAATAAGCAGTGAGTTCATCATTATATTTTTTGCTGTTCCAGGGTGAACATTTTTGCCTTGGATTTCTATTTTAACACTGGCAGCATTAAAATTTTCATATTCCAACTCTCCTAATGGCCCACCATCTAATGTATAAGCAAAGTCTGCATCAAATCCTTCTACATCAAATAAATCTGCTCCTCTACCAATCTCCTCATCTGGTGTAAATCCAATTTTTATATCACCATGTTTGACATCTGGATTTTGGATTAAGTATTCCATTGCATCTATAATTTCTGCAATACCAGCCTTATCATCTGCACCTAACAGGGTTGTTCCATCTGTAAGCATAAGCTCTTCTCCAATTAATTCATTTAGAAAAGGAAATTCTTTTACTGTCATAGTATATTGGTCATTTAATTTTATATCTCCGCCCTCATATTTAATGATCTGAGGATTTGTGCATTTTCCATCTAAATCTGGACTAGTATCTAAATGTGCAATAAATCCTATTGTTGGAACCTTTTTATCTATATTGGATTTAAGAGTTGCATATACATATCCATTTTCATCCTGTCTAACATCACTAAGTCCAATTTCTCTTAATTCTTCTACTAATAGAGCTCCTAGCTCCGATTGCCCTGGTGTACTGGGGCAAGTCTTGCTATTTTCGTCAGACTTTGTATCGATCGCTATATACCTTTTAAATCTTTCAACAATCTTATCCATATCATCATCCTTTCAATAACAGTTAAATCATACTTATATAATCCTATATTATTACCTATATTGCAAGCATTATAGCAGAAAGTCTCTAGGTCCTATAAGAATATTTTATTCAACCTATTTTTCTTTATTAATACAACTGTCTCACAATGCGTTGAAGAGACGGTAATGATGATGTCGTAAGTATCTAGTAGCTCCTTGGCTGTATATTATTAAAATTATTTTTATACTTGTAACAATATCACTGCTTGTACATAGAATAATAACAAGAAATTATAAAATGTGAATTTCCAATCTCAAGTAAAGTTAATTATAAAATAAAGGTAGGGATCTAAATGGACTATAAAAAAATGACAAGTATAAATAATTCATGTACTTCACAGAGATATTTCTGTTATTATAAGGAATGCCCATATTTCGGTAATTTATTTAATGAATGTTATTATCAAAAATATGAACTGTATAATCCATGTACACCATTTCCTCCATATCCAGGATCATGCTGTCAAGGACCAGCTGGACCTACGGGACCAACTGGTGCTACTGGAGCTACTGGTGCCATAGGACCTATTGGACCAACTGGCACTACTGGCGCTACTGGTGCTATTGGACCTATTGGACCAACTGGAGCTACTGGCGCTGCTGGAGCTACTGGTGCTAATGGACCAACTGGTGCTACTGGTGCTATTGGTGCTATTGGACCTATTGGACCAACTGGTGCTA
>JAAYGX010000019.1 GCA_012735585.1 Tissierella sp. | reverse complement strand
TATTTACTCATAAAGACTATCAAGGAATTGGAGTAGCGACTTTGATTTCTGATAGGATTGAAAATTACACATACCAGAATGGCATTCATATTATTACAACCGATGCTTCCATTACTGCGAAACCTTTTTTTGAAAAAAGAGGCTATATTGTTCAAAAAAATCAGATTGTTGAAATAAGAGGTCAGTTATTAAAAAATTTTAAAATGCAAAAGTTACTTTAGAATATTTTTTATATCCAGTCTGTAGAGTAGCTAATTGAAATACTATCAAATTATGAGGATACGTTTTAAGTGATTTTCATATTTTAAATATAATCTAACACCAAGGGGATACTAGGCTCAACGGTCATCATTATTGCACATACAAGGCACGTTGAGACTGTTGTAAGGATAGAGAGAAAATAGGCTGATATCAAAACGTTAGCGGAATCTAATCTTTTTTTATTTGTGTTTTATGTTTCCGTGGACTAAATGTTTCAGGAATTTACGACCCCGGGGTACATAAATACGTAATAATAGGGTACACCGGATGGGAGTATGGGTTGTTTTTCATATTAGTTTGTGAAATAAAGTTTATTTTCAAGTGCAATAATAGATAATTAATTTAGTTAATTTTCTTGTTGACTATGACGTTGCGTCATAGTCTATAATTGAAATTGTTCTAAGTGATATCACGATTTCAATTGAATAACAAGGAGATGATTTTAATGGAAATAATTATACAAGACACGTTAAATTTGTATAAAGAAATGCTTAATTTGCCTGAAGGGGAGAGAAGGGAGTTCTTTAGCAGCGAGTTGATAAAACCTTTTAATCCCATGTTTGAAATAATGCATATGCCGAGGACTCCTGAGGCCATGGGGTGTATAGAGCTTTTCGGCCGTGACTCCAAGATGTTAGAAATGTTAGAGAGGCTTGAAAAGGCTGGTGCCTGGAATAATGCAAAAATGACCATAGAAGCTGCAGTTGAGCGCTTTGAAAAGGCCTGCATTCCATTACCGGAAAAAGTTGTAGTAGGAATCTTCTTAGGAAACCCAGAATACTTAGCAATGGTGGAAGGATACACTGGTATGGGGTCTATACCAGGCTATATTCAAATAATGATTGACCCTAATGAAAAGAACCTGCCAAAGCTGAATGCATGTATTGCACATGAGTTTCATCACAATGTGCTTTTCCATAATGCAAAATGGAACTTTATGACTGAGGTAACGGTTGGGAAGTACCTAGCTGTTGAAGGCTTGGCTGAAAGCTTTGCAGCCAGCATGTTTGGAGAAGAGTATATTGCCCCATGGGTAACAGGTGTACAAGGAGCAGATTTGGAAATTGCAAGAAAAATAATCTCAAAATCACTTGACGTAAAAGGATTTATGGAGGTACGGAAATATATATATGGAAAGCACCCAATGATGCCAGAGACTCAAGACTTTGGAGTGCCTTTTTGTGGAGGCTATGCCGTAGGATATCATGTAATACAGGCATATCTAAAAAAGACTGGTATTTCAATAGAAAAGGCTACGATTATTGATGGTGATGAAATCATGAAGGCATCTGGCTATTTTGAAAATTAAATTAATGTAATAAAGCATGCTGCACAATCAGCATGCTTTATTGCTACCAACTAGTTTTACAATAATACATAATTGCCTGATAAACGAATTCAGTCAAATCTTCATCACTGAATTGGTTGAAATAGTTTTTCCATCTCTTATCAGATTTATAGGTATTAGCAATACATTTCAAAATTTCCGTATCACAAGTCATATTTTGTTCTAGGTAGCTTTTCCATTCTGCGATTAATTTCTGAACCTCGTCAGAAGAAGGCGGGGTATGAATTTGTTTTGCTAACTTTTTAAATACTTTTTCAATATTATTTGCAAATTCATAAGATAAATTTACTTTTTCTTTATCAGATAGTTTTTCTAGGTTTTTCTCATATTCTTTGTATTTTTCTGTTTCACCATATACTATTTTGGCTTCACGGCTATATTGTTCTTGTAATGGTAAAATTGGCGAGTTATTAAAGATATTTAAATTAAATATTTCTTTTCCTGATACATAATCCTCTAATGCACTAATAATTGTACCTAAGCGCTGCTGTTTTGTTAGTAAGGTTTGGTGATGCAGTTTTAAAACTTGTAACTGTTCCTCTTTTGATAGCTGCATAATATCTGATATTTCTTTTAAAGGTAAATCCATTTCTTTTAAAAATAAGATAGTTTGAAGTCTTTCTAAATCTTCTCTGCTATAAGTTCGGTAACCTTTATCCGATAATCGCGTCGGTTTTAATAAATTTATTTTATCATAGAAATGTAATGTTCTGGCAGTGACACCAGTTATACGTACAATATCTTTAACTGCAAAAAATTGTGATTTCATTTCAAAAATCCTCCAATCCTTTAAGAATAATATAAGATGGGCGAAATTTTATCTCATGCTTAGTGAATCAATTGCTCTGTTATATCCATCTAATCTCTCTATTTTTGTATTATATAATACTCTATAACCTTATGCCATAAGATTTTTTAGGGGATGAACAAAATTTACACTTGACTATGATGTAAGGTCATAGTGTACTATATACTCGTAATAATAAAGTAATATGACATTCATAGCAGATTAAATTGTATACTTTATATTTTAATACGGTATGAATCATTCAAAACAGACCGATAAATCGAAATTTTACGAAAGTAGGCAACACATATGAACAATACACTGATTGTTTTTTATTCGCTTTTTCGAAATACAGAAAATTTAGCATTGGAAATAGCAATACAGACTGATGGTGCCTTAAGAGAATTAATTCCTGATAAGAATTATTCTTTTGATTATAATACAGCCGCTAAAGAAGTAAGAAATCAAATTTTCCGAGGATTTTGCCCAGAGTTAATATCTGGAAATGAGTCGATAGAAGATTATCAAACGATATTTATAGGTTCACCAAACTGGTTTAAAACATTAGCCCCGCCAGTTTTGAGTTTCATTAGAACTCATAATTTCACAGGAAAAACAGTAATTCCATTTTGCACTCATGGAGGCGGGGGATTTGGCCAAATTGAAAATGATATAAATAGAGAGTGTTCAAAATCCATAATTCTGCCTGGTATGGCTATAAATGGAATTGTTGCGCCGGAAGAAGTTACAAATTGGCTTAAGATAATTGGATGCAAATTGTAGATAAGAGTAACGATGTATAAAATTAGTTAGATAGAGGATATTTTCACATTATTTCAAGGAAGTGCATGCTAAAAATCATTTTAAATAAATGAAAATTAAATTTTGGTATAAAGAGGCAAATTAATAAAAAAATTATACGAAAAGTTGGAATTGCCACAGCGAGTATAATTAGTATCAATTCTTTTTTTACAATCCTTCAGTTTATATACCCTGGAGTTCTTAGCTAATTTCGATGTAATCCATCAGTAATTTATATGAGAGATCATCTTGAAAATCTTAAAAGACTCGGTATTGTGGCGATTAATGAATAAATATTGATGCCTATTAAAGATAAATACCTTCCGCCAAGGAACCAGTGGGTCTTTACGTCATCATTTTTGTCTGCTCAAGGCATACAGAAGTTGTTACACTACTTACAAAGTAAGTAGATGTACGTTTCATGCAAAGATTCTCAATGAATTTGAAGATTGATTGACGATAGATCTACTGTTGAGATAGGAATCTTGATAGAAAAAAATAAACCTAAATTTAAATTTAATTTCTATTTTTAGATAGTCATTAAAAGATTTCTTATATATAGTATATTTTTATACAGAAAATCACAGTAAGTTGGAGATAATTTTGCTTTTCCATAAGTATTTATGATAATTAGATGAAAAATTCACTGATAAATCATTGAATTATAATCTTAAATGTACTATACTTTAAATGTATAAAAAATAAACACGAGGTGATTAGTTAAAATGATCATATAATCTTATCCAGTTTTTAGAAGTTAAGGTAGTATGGGCAAAATTAACATATCTTTTAATGTTTAGGGTATGTTAGTTGGTGTTGCTTAA
The DNA here is from genome assembly GCA_012735585.1 of Tissierella sp. Lineage (GTDB taxonomy): Bacteria > Bacillota > Clostridia > Tissierellales > Tissierellaceae > JAAYTL01. The sequence goes on along the minus strand of JAAYGX010000019.1, from coordinate 1,756 downwards.
ACTACTATAAGTTTTGGATAGGATTATAATAGTGTCAATTTAACTAGATTTATATAGTATTAATTAACTATTTCTATTTGAGAATAGTTGTTTTATACTAGATTTATACAATGATACTTGTAACCTTTCCGAGACTTTTAGTTGGGAAAGGTTTTTTTGTTTTTAAAATGAAAGGATGATAAGCAAATGAATATAAACGTAAATGAATATAAACTTCCAATGGATAAATCAGGACCATATGGAATTACTGTAGGACCTGACGGAGCCATGTGGTTTACAGAAAATAGAGGAAATAAAATAGGACGAATTACAACGAAAGGTGAAATTACAGAGTATTTACTTCCAACTCTAGATGCAGAACCTTTAATAATAACAAAGGGAATTGATGGAGCTATGTGGTTTACAGAATATAAAGCTAATAAGATAGGAAAGATTACAATAGATGGGAAGGTTACAGAATATGATATCCCTACTACCAATGCAGGCCCCTATGGAATAACATTAGGTCCTGATGGTGCAATGTGGTTTACAGAGATTACTAGCAATAAGATTGGAAGAATCACTGTGAATGGAGAAATTAGTGAGTATGATTTACCTAATCCAGGTTCATTTCCATCAATGATTATATCAGGTTCAGATGGAGCACTTTGGTTTACAGAGAACCAAGGAAACAGAATAGGTAGAATTACCATATCTGGGGATATAACTGGATTTAACATCCCAACTATGGCCTCTGGCCCAGTTGGAATTTGTAAAGGTGGCGATGATGCTATTTGGTTTGTAGAAATAATGGGTAACAAGATAGGTCGAATCACTATATCGGGAGAATTTACCGAATACTCACTGCCAACACAAAATGCTAAACCTCATGCAATTGTATCGGGTAAAGATGGGGAACTTTGGTTTACAGAATGGGGAGGTAACCAGATTGGTAGGATTAAATCATGTGGCCAAATAATCGAATATCAAATCCCCACAATAGATTCAGAACCACATGGTCTTGTCTTTGGATCAGATGGAGCAATATGGTTTACAGAAGAATGCGGTAAGATTGGTCAATTAATCTACTAACAGGTTGAAATTACATGTTTATGTGTGGTTTAAGAAAACTAGAAGGAGTGAATATTTATGATTGGACCTAATAAAAACAAGCTTTATCCAAATGGAAATATAAAGACAGTTTGTTATATAAGTAATCTACCTAAAAGATCAAATGTTGAGATTGGAGAATATACTTATTATAGCGATAATAAAAATTCTCCAGAGGAATTTTATGATAACATAGAACACCACTATGAATTCTTGGGAGACAAACTCATTATTGGTAAGTTTTGTGCAATTGCAGAGGGTGTTAAGTTTATTATGAATGGAGCAAATCACAGAATGGATGGAATTACAACCTATCCCTTTAATATCTTTGGTGGTGGATGGGAAAAAGTCACTCCAACAGTAGAACAATTGCCTTTCAAGGGAGACACAGTAATCGGAAATGATGTTTGGATTGGCCAGAATGTTACTATTATGCCTGGGGTCAAAATTGGTGATGGTGCGATTATTGCTACCAACTCAACTGTAGTAAAAGATGTTGAACCTTACACAATATATGGTGGGAATCCAGCTAAATTTATTAAAAAACGATTTAGTGATGAAAAGGTTGAATTTTTGTTAAATCTTCAATGGTGGAATTGGGACGAAGAGAAAATATTTAATAATCTTCAAAAGCTAACTTTAGAGATTGGCTTAGAACAGCTAATGG
>JAAYGX010000018.1 GCA_012735585.1 Tissierella sp. | reverse complement strand
TTTCCAGATTATCTAGATTATTATCCATCTGGAGCTATAGGGAGGCAATTACGATATATTAGCGGATTTTATACTAAATATAATGGAAATCCAGATAGAGAATATACATATTTAACAGAAAAAGAAATGGATGATTTTGTACGTGAGAAGTCAAAATATATCATAGAAATATTAAAAGAAAAGAATTAGGATACATAGGACGTGATAATAATGGAGTATTGGTTTGGAGATTGTTCGAATTCAAATATATTAGTGATAACGGATATAAAACAGTATGGAGAAATTAAAGAAGTCTTAACCAATTTAAACAGTAAATCAATTAGATACTTATTAGCAGATGAAGAAGAGTTTTCCACTGATGAATATAATCAGCTTACTCCATCAGATTTATTGATAGTAGCTTTATCCATTGATTCGTTTGTTTTTAAAGGCTATAATAAATATTTTTCCCCCTTTAACAAGCCTCAAAATCTAATTAGTAAATATGTTTTTATTAGATTAGACATTACCTCGAAATCTCTAATGGAAGGATTAAGTACTCCTATAGAAGAGTTTGAAGAAGTATACAGATACTATAAATCAATTCCACAATATTCGAGTCTGTGCGTAAAAAATACATCTGGTACAGAACTACATTTTGAAGTAAATGAATTTAAAACCTGTAGCCATAGAATTGCGGACCACTCAGATCAAGCCTTCTTACCACCTTCAGAACTTGAAGCGGGGATTAAATTAGGAACAGCAAATGGAAGGATTGTTGTTGACTGTACCATAGGGCAAATCAATCAATATGGCAAATGGTTAGGTATGTTTGGATTAGTTGATAAACCTGTAACCTTAATTATTCAAGATTCAATGATAACAGATATTGTCGGAAATGAAGAGTTGAAAGGGATCCTATTCTCATTAGGGCCTGAATGCAGAATCCTAGTAGAGTTTGGTAAAGGACTATCTAAAATGACTCCTACAGGAGTCATTGGGGTTGATGAAAGTATTATAGATACTTGTCACTTTGGGATCGGTGAAGGAATTGGGTTCGGTATAGATAATGAAGCTAGTATCCATCTTGATGTAGTAATTCATGGACCAGAGGTAGAAGTCTTGGGTTAGACAATCAATGGACAGAAAAAACAAATCGCTTAGATTAGGCTGAAGACAATAAGGAGGATAATTTATGAAATTAGTATTTTTAATAGGAAATTCGTCTGTAGGTAAAATGACAGTAGGTCAGGAACTTATGAAAATTACAGATTTGAGATTATTTCATAATCATATGTCAATTGAACCGGTTATTGAAGTATTTGGATATTTTCATAGTAAGATAATAAGTGAAATTAGAGAAATTATTTTTGAAGAATTTGCTCAATCAGAAAATTATGGGTTAATATTTACATATATGTGGGCTTTTGATCAGAAATCTAATTGGGATTATGTTGAGCATGTAACAGAAATATTCAAAAATAATGGTGCTGAGATTTATTATATAGAACTTGTTACCACTCAAGAGATTAGATTACAAAGAAACGTTACTGAAAATCGATTAAAAAACAAGGTATCAAAACAAGATATAAAAGCTTCTAGCCAAAGGCTCATAAATGATGACAAGACTTATAGATGTGTTAGCAATGATGGAGAAATTCAGTTTGAGAATTATATAAAAATAGATAACTCTGCTATCTCAGCAAAAGATACTGCCAAAATAATAAAAGATTATTTCCATTTATAATATAAATATTAGTTTTAAATATATCTAAACTAATAAGATACTATGTTAGGTAGATTGGTGCACAATAAATTGTAAACTATATATAAGAATGGAGAAAAATTATAATATGATAACAGTAAATTTTTATAATCTAAATACAGTAGAAAACTCAAGACTAAAATTTGCAGTTATTATGGCAAGATATAAAGGTAAATGGATATTTGTAAAGCATAAATTGAGATCAACTTGGGAAATTCCAGGTGGTCATAGAGAGAAGGATGAAGATATTAATATCACTGCTTCAAGAGAATTGGTAGAAGAGACTGGAGCAAAGGATTTTAAAATGACTCCTGTTTGTATATATTCAGTAAATAGAGATGGTAGTGATTCTTTTGGGCAATTGTTCTATGCACAGGTAGAAAGCCTTGATGAATTGTCAGGTTCAGAAATAGGTGAGATTGGATTATTTGATAAACTACCTGAAAACTTAACCTATCCTTTAATACAGCCATATTTATTTGATAAGATTCTGCAGTTTATTGAGAGAGGTGAATAAAAATGGACATTCAAGTATCGATTGTTCCCTATGAAGATAAAACAGTTTTGTATAATTTAATTCAATTATATCGATATGATTCCAGTGAATTTGATGGACATGTTCTAAATGAGCATGGATATTATCTATATAAATATTAAGACAACCAGTGGACAGAAGATAATAGACTTCCATTTATAGTTAAAGTCGATGGTGAAATTGCTGGATTTGCTTTTGTTATTCTCGATGTTCCTAAGGAATTTATAGTATTAAGTTTGGCAGAAAAAACTAATGTAATAAGTGACTTTTTTATAATGCGAAAGTATAGACATAAAGGCGTTGGAAAAAAAGTTGCATTCTTCTTGTTTGACCAATTTTCTGGTACATGGGAAATAAGACAAACATCTGGTAATAAGAATGCTTATCAATTTTGGAAAAAGGTTATTTGCGAATATACTGGCACAACAATAATGCAAGAAAAATTTTTATCTAATGAAAAATGGAATGGATCAGTTATGGTCTTCAATTCACAGTGAGGTGACATAAATAATGAACATTTGTGATTATCCACCAGAGCTACAATCTCTTCTCAATGGAATGCACTATGAAGAAGATAGCATTGGTCGTTCAACTGCTGGGGTATATAGATATTTTAATGATAAAATATCATATTATTTAAAGGTACAACCTTCTTTTCAAGGTCTAGGGAAAGAAAAGAATATTATGGAATGGTTGCAGCATAGATTATTAGTTCCGGAGATAATATATTTTAAGTCATATAATGATTTAGATTATCTACTCATGAGTGAAATACAAGGTGAAATGCTATGTTCAGATTACTTCTTAGATAATCCAGAGAAGTCTGTTAGGTTGTTAGCGGACGGTATAAAGATGCTACAATCTATTCCAATTGAAGATTGTCCCTTTGATAATAATTTGAATATTAAATTAGAAGAGGCATTATTTAATATAGAAAACAATTTGGTAGATATGGATGACTGGGAAGAGAATAATAGATTTGAAACACCATTGGAACTATTTGAGTATCTAAAACAAAATCAACCTAAAGAATCTTCATTATCATTCACTCATGGAGATTATAGTCTTCCTAATATCTTTGGAAAAGATAATAAGATAAGTGGTTTTATTGACTTGGGCAGAGGTGGAATAGCTGATATCTATCAAGATATAGCCCTATGTGTTCGGTCACTAAAACATAATTATGAAACTGAAGATTATACTGGTTTGTTTTTTAGACACTTGGGAATTCAACCAAATTGTCAGAAGGTTGAGTATTATATTCTTTTAGATGAATTATTTTAAAATTATATTTTATAGGGGTAATATCATGAAAGAAAGAGAATATAGAAAGTTAAATATTTCGGATTTAGAATTAGTCTTGGAAATGAATAAAAATTTTAGAGATGGCTTTATCTTTAAAGAAAATGTAAGACAATTTTTTAAAATCAAAGAATTTGATTTTTGCTTGTATTGAAGATAAGAAGATCATTGGTTTTGCTTATGGTTTTGAAATAGATTTAATTCAGTGGACCGATAAGGATAAATTTTATGATTACTTAAAAGATTAAAATATAAAATAAATTTTTGTAGAATCTACATAGTCTAATAAAATAAAAAGATGCAAAGAATATTCTGAACTTAAATGGAGTGTTAAATTTATGAAACTATTAAAAAAAACTACAGTTATAGCTTTAATGATATCTATATTAGTCATATTATTTTTGCCAAATAGAACACCAAAGATAGAAGGTAAAAATAGTGTAGCAGTTATAGAAAAGATTAAATTGGGTGGATTAGAACAAGCTATTTTAATAAGAGGAAAGGATGTTTCTAATCCAGTTTTACTCTTTTTGCATGGAGGACCGGGATATTCTCAAATTTCGTTTGCTCGTAAATATCAAAAAAAGCTAGAAGATAGTTTTGTTGTTGTTAATTGGGACCAAAGAGGTTCTGGCATGTCTTACTTACCTAATATTCCAAGAGAGTCTATGAATAGAGATTGGTTTATAGAAGATACAAAAGAGCTTATTGATTACCTATGTGAAAAGTATCAAAAAGAAAAAATATATCTAGTAGGACATTCTTGGGGAACAGAACTTGGTTTGTATGTAATAGATCAATATCCAGAAAAAATAGCTGCTTTTATCAGTATTGGACAAGTTGTCAATGGAATAGAAAGTGAAGTGATTTCATATGATTATGTCCTAGAAATGGCTAATGAGAACAATGATAAAAAAGCTTTAAATGAATTGATGGAAATTGGAAGACCCCCTTATAAAAATACCGTTAGGGATACTGCAACACAGAGAAGATGGTTAGCTAAGTATGGAGGAGTAGAGAGAAAAGTAAATACAATAAAAGATATTGTTTTAGGAAGCATCTTTTCAGCTGAATATACTGGAATAGATGGAATAAAATTTGCTTTAGGTAATAAATTTTCAGCGGATACAATGTGGGGTCATAATAAGGACTTAAACTTTATTAGAGAGATTCCAGAAGTAGAAGTGCCGATTTACTTCTGTGCAGGTAGATACGATTATAACACTCCATCTATACTGATTGAAAAATACTATAATCAGATAATAGCACCTAAAAAAGAATTGATATGGTTTGAAGAATCAGCACATTTTCCAAATTTAGAGGAGCATGAAAAGTTTAATGAACTAGTTATACGAATAAAAGATGAGATAGAAAAAGACAGTTGATTATAGAAATGAAGATTATTTTTTGAAAATCAAAAGGCAATGATATAAATGAAGGGGTGTTTATGAGTGAATAAGGAATTTACATTTGCACGTATTGGATATGTTTATATACCAACTTCAAATATTGATGCATCTATAGAGTGGTATACTAGTAATTTAAGCTTTGAGTTGATGGATAAGTTTATAGACCGTGGTTCATTTTTAGCCGTGTTACATCATCCCTATAAGAATTCTATAGCATTATTATTAATAGAAACTCAAGACGATAGAAGAATGGAAATATTACGTAATGGGAAGCCATTTCCTATTATGGCTATCAATTGCCCAGATATTGAATATACTTATAATTATTTGAAAGATAATGGAGTTGTCGTTGAAGATATACAGATACTTGGGGATGGAGAGGCAAAATATTTTTATTTCAGAGATAATCAAGGTAATTTTTTAGAAGCAGCATGGTCTATTTGGGATCCAAAGGATGAAATAAAAGAAGATTTCTCAAGTGAAGAAAATGAATATATATTTGAATCTCCTAGATTAGGCTTTAGGATGTGGAATGAATCTGATAGAGCATTACTTGCTAAGATGAATGCCAATAAAGAAGTAATGAAGTACTTTCCAAAGACCTTAGATTCTAAAGAAACTGATAATTTTCTCAATAGAGTACAAAGTCATTTTAAAGAAAATGGATTTGGTTTATGGGCAGTAGAAATAAAAGATACTAAAGAATTTATAGGATTTATAGGGCTACTAAATGCAACTTTTGAAGCGGATTTTACCCCTTGTACAGAAATTGGTTGGCGACTGGATAATAGATATTGGAATAATGGCTATACAACAGAAGGAGCTAAAGCATGTTTAGAATATGGATTTGATGAATTGAATATAGATACCATATATTCTTTTACAGCAGAGATAAATAAACCATCTGAGAATGTTATGAAGAAAATAGGTCTAAGGAGAGTTGGAGAATTCCAGCATCCAAATGTAGAAGATAGCAGTCCATTAAAATCCCATGTCCTGTATAGAATAAACAAGAAAGAATTTAGAGAAGAGGAATAAAATGAATGCTTCATTTAATGTAATAGCTGTTTTCAATAGGAACTGTATCAAATTTTGATGTGTAAAAGAAGAAAAGACCCATATTAGGGATTATATAATTTAGTTGGTGGAAAGATTGAAGATAATGAGAATAGGGTAAGTGCTGCTTATAGAGAATTAGAAGAGGATTAAAACAATCAATTTAGTTAGAAAAGGATGGATCAGGATGAATCTTAAATTCGGTAAATGCTCGGTGCAGTTTATAAAATCTGATAGCAGATTGTATCGAGCGTATAATTAATTAAGTTATCAGTGAACTGCACTTTTTTAGAAATTATTTAAATCTAAAATAAAAGGAGTGTAGTAAATGAAATTAGAAAAATTAAAGGAAATCTGGCAATTTGAAGAAGAGTATTCATTTAAAGGCTGGGATTTTTCCCATATAAATGGTCGTATGAAAGAAGAGTCTGTACCTTGGGATTATAAAAAAATAGTTCAATCATATATGGATGCAGAGAAGGTATTATTGGACATGGGAACTGGTGGTGGAGAATTTCTTCTATCGCTAAATCCCACAGCAGGAAAGACCTATGCTACAGAAAGTTATTTGCCTAATATAGAACTTTGTAAAACTGTATTGGAACCCTTTGGAATTGAGTTAAGACCAGTTGATGATGATAAAAATCTACCCTTTGAGGATAATTACTTTGATATAATCATCAATAGACATGAGTCCTTTTGTATTTCAGAGGTGCGTCGTATCTTAAAGCCAGGAGGCATTTTTATAACGCAACAAGTGGGAGAAAGGAATAACAGAGAGCTATCAAAGTTTTTATTAGGAGCATACCCGGATAGTACTGATGAAGATTTAAATCTGAATAAGGTTTTATTACAAGCAAAAGATAGAGAAATGAAGATTCTTAATCAAGGAGAGTATTTTCCCAAAACATACTTTTATGATATCGGAGCATTGGTGTTCTATGCAAAAATTATTGAATGGGAATTTCCAGGCTTTTCAGTAGAAAGATGTTTCGATAAACTGATTGAACTGCAATCGAAGTTAGAGAAAAAGGGATATATAGAAACATTGGAACATAGATATTTTTTAGTAGCAAAAAAGTGATAAATTAGTAAAAACAGTATAGTATTTTTAAAGACTTAGCTAGACAAGGCTAAGTCTTTAGAATGCTGAATTATATATAATAATTTATTCCAATATTAAGTACACTATGAAAGAATAAGATAAATAAAGGAGTAGCAATATGGCAAAATATGAAAAGACATTCAAAGGAAATTTTAGTCAGTTTAAAGATTATATTCAAAGTAGTATTATGAATGGGAGTGCATCAGTTAGCTATGAAGATGGTAGCGATATAACAATGGGAGATACAAAACTCTCTGTACAAGTATATGAGAGATATAGTATGGCTGGTGGCAATCGAGTTAGTCTTAATATTACAATCCTAGGTAATGAAGATGATATTTTTGTTTCAGCTATTACATCAGGTGGTAGCCAAGCAGTATTTTTCAAAATCAATACAATAGGTGAAGAAACATTTTTAGATTTATGTGTGAGTGCAGTGGAGAAGTATATATCAAACAACTAACTAACCCAAATAAAGCTATCAGTGGATTTTCCTATAAAGATAGTGCAGGTAGTTTAGTTGGTTTCATAAATAATAAAGCTGGGGAATTTCCCTTTGAATTAATATCGTCATAATAGATGGATCATTTTAATATGATAGTTATAATATCTTTAAATTTATATAAACATATTACAGTAACTGATTTTGGGAGGTATATATATGAATAAAGTTTTAATTATTGGAGCAGGGGTTATGGGTAGTGCCTTAGCCGTTCATTTAGGCAATAAAGGGCAGGGGGTAAACCTATGGGGGACTCAATGGGATAATGAGATATTAGATGATATGAAAAAGTCTGGAAGACACAGTGGCTTAGATGTAGTGGTACCAAATGGTATTGATTTATATTATGAACATCAATTAGAAGAGGCCTTTAAAGATGTTAAGTTAATTATTATCGCTGTAATTTCAAAAGGTATGGGTTATATAAGCAAAAAGATTAATCCTTATCTGAACAAGAAGCATGTTATTTTAACTGTAACTAAGGGAATAGATGAGGATACTCTAACAACAATGACACAAGTTGTAGAACAATCACTTCCAACTGAATTGAAAAATCAAATTAGTATAGTAAAATTAGGAGGGCCAATTATAGCTATAGAACTAGCTAAAGGTAAATTCACAGAAGGTATATTTGCATCAAAAGATATAGAAGCAGCAATATATTCTGCTGATATATTTAGGTCTCCCAAATTTAGGACAAATATATCAAATGATATCGATGGTGTAGAGCTATGTGCTGCCTTTAAAAACTCATATGCTATAGCCATGGGAATCATTGAAGGATTGGAAGGAGACTTTAATAATCCTAAAGCTGCAATTATGGCTAGAGGATCCATAGAGATGGCTAATATTGTAGATGCCTTTGGCGGCAATAGAGAAACGGCTTTAGGAATCGCAGGTGTTGGAGATTACTATGTTACAAGCCAGGGTGGAAGAAATGGGAAGCTTGGTTCACTTCTAGGTCAAGGTAATTCAGTGGAACAGGCATTGGAAATTATGAATAACGCAACAGTTGAAGGCATACCTATGACTCTAAATGGCTATAAATTATTAAAAGAACTTGAGAATCAAGGTAGAATCGTTCTAAAAAGAGATGCACCGTTATTTTTGGAAATCTATAATATTTTATATGATGAAAAATCAATAAAAGACGGCATAAACTCTTATTGGAATGAATAAAAGTTAGGGAAAGTTTCATCAGCAAGAAAAAGAAATATTTAAAAATAGCTTGCACATTATATGATAATGTGATAAAGTCATTAAAAATACAAATAGCAATTAACGATAGAGGTGCATCTAGTAAATAGTAGTATCTGTCTGAGGGCTTCACAAAGCCTGATAGATATGAAAGGTACCGGTGCCGAAGGAAGTCGAGGTGCAAGACTTTTCCTGGGTAGTCAGAGAATATCTGACTAACTGTCGCATATGCGGGGAGCTATCTTAATTATTAAAACACAAGGGGTCAATGGACTCTATTTCATAGTAAGTGTTTTTGAATAATTATGATAGCCGATAATATCGGCTATTTTTTTATACCTAAGGCAAAGAATTAAATTCGGTTGCGATAAAAATTCTAAAGGAGTGTGTTTTAATGAAAGGAAATTCTATTTTTAAAGGTGTAGCAACAGCGCTAATTACCCCAACGGGGGAAAATGGTGTGAATTATCAACAATTAAAAGAATTAATT
>JAAYGX010000190.1 GCA_012735585.1 Tissierella sp. | reverse complement strand
GCGGAAAGAATTACTGCTATTGATAGTATTCGTGGAGCAAATGAAGTAAAAATAAAAGCAAAAGAGATATATACAAGCCCTTTGGTTGAAAATATATTTGGGTTTGAGGGTACACTTGCAGCTAAAAATATGAAACGGAATAAACATAATTTTCGGGCAAGCGTCGTATCCCTTACCATTGGCATTATATTATTTATTAACCTTAGTTCACTTAGCCTGCAGATGGATTTAATAGAGGATATGATATATCCTGATATTGACGCTACTGTGATGGTGGATTATACTTCTTTGCTTAATCGCTTTATCAATGAAAATACAGGCAGAAAAGAAGCTACTATTGTGACTCCTATTGACAGTAAATTTGCGGATAAGGTAACGGAAAGATTAGGTGAATATGAAGATACATCTATATTTGGTGTTGGTGAGGATATGGAAACCTATGATGCTATCGTACCTAGTGAAATGATTTCGTCACAGATGTTGGAGGCAATGAAAGATCAATATCCTGAAGAACAAGCTTCATATCTACTTTCTAGCGAAATTCTAACGGTAGACCCTCAAAATTATACTCTTTTATGTGAAAAAGCAAAAGTTCCTGTAGGTTCAAATATTCTTATGAACCATTACAGCTATAATGACAATGGGGAATTGGTCACTATCTCCCCCTTCCTCTATGAGGGGGGACAATTGCGATTAACTCCAGCAGATGACTCTATCTACGAAATACCCATCCATGGCATATTGGAGCAAGGGGATGTACCCAATGAGCTTTTAGGGCCCAATGCAAATACCGTCCGTTTGATCGTTCCCCAAGGAGAAATGCGTGGTTACACTTGGTATGCCAATCCTGGGGATGTGGAGGGTTTTATGGATTATGCCAATGAGCTGATGGGTGAGATGTTTCCTCGTGGGCAAGAATCTGCTTATATGGAACTTGGGTTTACAACTCGGGTATATAAAATCCAGGACTATATGAAGATCATGAATATATTTGTTGTTTTTGCAGAGGTCTTTGTATACAGTTTCGTAGCATTACTGACCCTAATCGGGCTTACCAATGTAATAAGTACAATGTCTACCAATGTGCGTATGCGTTCCAAGGAGTTTGCCGTTTTGCAAAGCGTCGGAATGACCTACAATGGATTAAATCGTATGTTAAACCTTGAAAGCATTATGTGTTCAGCCAAATCACTGATGATTGGGCTGCCTCTTGGAATTCTGTTCACTTACTTAATAAATTTATCGATTCGGTCCACATTTCCAGTTCCATATCAACTGCCATGGTTTGCGGTTATATGGTGTATCGCTGTAGTGTTTGGGATCACATGGGTAACCATGCGATATTCAGCAGTACAACTTCAGAGAAGAAATATCATTGAAACAATACGTTTGGAAGCATAAATATATGATGTGATATTATAAGACCCAAAAAGATAAGTAAAATTTTACTTATCTTTTATTTTTTAGATTGTAGGGTAAAATATAATTAGGAATTTTTAAGGAATATTGAAACAATTTCATGGATTTTTTATTAGAACTAAAGTGAAGATTTACTTAAGTCAGATAATATAATTCGAGAACATGTTTATTTATGATAATATAGGAGTATAAGATAATATATGGAATTTTTTTACAGCATAAATTCCATGAATCTTGAAGCATTTTCAATAATACATATTAATATAATAATCCATAATTAAATAGGATCTGTTTATTATATGGAGTATGACGATAATGGGGGGATAAAATTGTTAAAAAATTTATTTAGTAGAAAAAGCAATGCATCGAAGTCAAAACAATTATATATTTTTAATGCAATAGATGGGGAAATAATTCCTATAGAAGATACACCAGATGATGTTTTTGCTGAAAAGATGTTAGGAGATGGATTTGCAATAAAACCCAATGGTAACAAGGTATATTCACCGGTAGCTGGAGAGATTAAAGTATTATTTCCTACTCTACATGCGGTTGCTATTGAAACAGACGAAGGCATAGAATTTTTGGTTCATATAGGTATAGATACAGTAAAATTAAATGGGGAAGGGTTTATAAAACATATAGAGGTAGGAGACAAGGTCAATCAAGGGGATTTATTGATAAGTTTTGATAAGGATGTTATTGAAACCAAGGCAAAAAGCTCTATAACCCCAATCATAATCACAAATATGGAGAAGATATCAGATATCTCCATAGATTATGGAACAAAATCAAAGGGTGAAAAAGCAGGGACTATAGAGTTAAAATAAGATTAAGATTTATTAATAAACATTAGTTAGTAAACTTCCCATATTCTTTGAGTGGATCTTAGAATATGGGAGTTTTTATCCTATCACTTACTTTAGTCAATAAAAATGACCAAAGTAAAAGGAGAGGGTTAAGGAACTAAATATTATTAAATTGTTGTTATTAGCGTATATATATAATAAGCTATAATTAATAGAATTCATAATTTTCAGAAAGGGAGTGAAGTAATTGACAAAGCGTAGACAATTTAGCGAAAAGATTCAAAGATTTGGGCGTTCCTTATTATTACCAATAGCCGTAATGGCACCTGTAGGTATGGTGTTAGGGCTAACAGGGGCATTGGTACAGGGTTATATGATTGAGAGAGTTCCTTTTTTAGGAAATGAATTTCTTCAAACCATATTAATTGGTTTAAGAAATATTGCAGATGTAATTTTTGGTAATATCCCCATACTTTTTGCCATGGGTGTGGCATATGGAGTGACTAAAAAGGATAAAGGTATTGCAGTTTTTTCCTCTATTATTTCATATTTAATCTTGAACGCAACGATTAATGTATGGCTTAAATCAACTGGAAATCTTGCAAGTGCAGATGAAATGGCTCAAGTAGGTCAAGGGATGATATTGGGGATACAAACCCTAAGACTAGATGTATTAGGTGGAATTATTAGTGGGCTTTTAGCCTCATGGTTAGCGGATAAATATAATGAAGTACAATTACCTATAGCTTTTGCTTTCTTTAGTGGTACAAAATTTGTACCTATTATTACCATAGCAGCAACGATTGTAATAGGATTGATTATACCTTTTTTCTGGCAATTTGTTACAAGAGGACTAATTTCAATGTCTTCTATAATCCTAAGTGGATATATCGGTGTTTTCTTAAATATTGTCATGATTAGACTATTAATTCCTTTTGGATTACATCATGTATGGAGTGCGATGCTTAGATTTACTCCAGCAGGTGGGACCTATATGATTGCAGGTGAAAGTTTTACAGGAGTATTACCTGCCTTAAATAAAATACTATTTGATTTAGGACCAACTCATGAATCTTGGGAAATGGTACCAGAACTTACAAGGTTTATGGCGCAAAATCAAATGCTGGTAACTCTATTTATGATTCCAGCTATTGGTCTCGCAATGTATCGATCCTCTTATGCAAAGAACAAACCATTTGTAAAAGGTATCATTATAACTATGGTTTTAACTCCGTTTTTAGGAAATATTACAGAACCGATGGAGTTCTCATTCTTGTTTATTGCACCACTCCTATATATTTGGTATGTTTTCTTAGCCGCATTTGGTGCAGTAGTTCTAGCACTATTAGGAACAGGAGTAGGATATATTAGAGGAACAATATTTGATTTTGCAATTTTTGGACTGATGTATGAGAATACCAAATGGTACAATCTATTTATTGTTGGAATTCCTTTAGCTCTCATCACATACTTCTCATTTAGTTGGGCAATCAAGAAATTTAATATACCAACTCCAGGAAGGGAAGAGGATGAGTTAGAATACAATACTTTATTAAAAGAAAGAAAATATAATGAAGTAGCAAAAATAGTCATAGAGGCTATTGGTGGTAGGAAAAATATTATTAATGTAGAAAATTGTGTTACAAGATTAAGAATTGACTTAAAGGATATGCATATCGTAAACAAGGAGAGATTAAAGGAATCTGGAACTTCTGGAATCTTTTTCCCGGCTAAGAACCATATTCATATCGTATTCGGTCCAAATGTTGAATTTGTTAAAAATGCAGTGGAGCATGAACTAAAAGGAGAGTTGGAGTCCAATTGAGATTAAGTAAATTGACGAAAGCCTATAATGAGTTAACAGACCTAGAAAAGAAAATAGTTGAATATATAATAAATAATCCAAAGATGATACAGGATTCTCCAGCTAGTGAGATCGCAAATATCCTTTACGTATCTAAGACCTCTATTATTAACTTATCTAAGAAGTTAGGATTTGAAGGATATACTGAGTTGAGGTATTATGTGAAGGATTATTTAGAACAAAAGGAAAAGAGTAAGGAAGAACAATCTTATAAAGGGATATTGGATAATATTCATACCGAGGTTACAAAAACGATTTCCCTCCAAGATGAAGAAAATATAAATCAAATTGTAAAAAAAATTATTAGTTCAAGAATTGTATATGTAGTAGGAAGGGGAGCCTCGGAACCAATAGCTAGCCTATTGAGTTCCAGGCTAGCACTTTTAAATATTAAGGCAATTTTAATAGATGATCCAAATATAATCGATGTATTAGGTAACTCTCTTTCAGAAGATGAAACCATCATCGTCATGTCTTTATCTGGAGAGACTGAGAGAATTCTTACCATAGCAAAAACTGCAAGGGCAAGAAGTGTAGATGTAATTGCACTTACTTCCTTTTTTAATAATACATTACAGAAGATTGCTAATTATAATATGTTTTGCTTTGCAGATAGTACGGAAACAAAATATAATGATTTGATCTCGAGAATTGGGATGCATATTTTAGTACAAATATTGATTTCATATATTGAAATGACCGATAAGGAGTGATTTTATGAAACGCAGACAATTGGCAGTTACAATAGTAGGGGCAGGTAGTACAAGAACACCGGCTTTGATTGGTAGTTTAATTAATTATAAAGAAAGATTTCCCTTAAGAAAATTAATTTTATTTGATATAGATAAAAGTAGGATAGAAGTACAGGAAGATTATATTCGATTGACAATGGAAAAATACTGTCCAGATGTGGAAGTCATATTTACAGATAAGGAAGAAATAGCGTATCAAGATGTGGAATATGTATTTGTTCAAATGAGAGTAGGCGGATTTGCAATGAGAAGTCATGATGAAAAAGTTCCTTTAAAACATGGACTTATAGGTCAAGAAACCTGTGGACCAGGAGGATTTGCCTATGGCATGAGATCTATCAAGCCTATGATTCATATGGTAGAGAAGATCAGGGAATATAATAAGGATGCATGGATTTTAAATTATACCAATCCTGCAGCCATTGTAGGACTAGCATTAGCTAAGATATTCCCCCATGATGATAGATTACTCAATATGTGTGATCAACCTTATTCCATGATAAAGTCTTTTGCCAAGATATTGAATGTGGATATGTATGATATAGAGCCTAGATATTTTGGACTAAATCATTTTGGTTGGTTTACAAAATTATATAACACAAAAACAGGTGAAGATTTATTGCCCAAGTTAAAGAAACATTTAGCGGACCATGAGTTTAAACCTTTTAATGCGGAACAAAGAGACCAGTCCTGGTTAGATACCTATAAAAATGTAAATAGGATGATGAAGTTTTTCCCAGAGTATTTGCCTAATACCTATTTACTATATTATTTCTTTGCTAGGGAGATTGCACAGGATAGTAATCCAGAGTTCACTAGGGCCGAAGAAGCTAAGAATAGCCGTGAAAAACAGGTACTAGATATTTGTAAACAAGCCAAAGAGCAACAATCTTTGGAAGATATACCTTTATTAATAGGTGAAGTTCATGGAAATATGATGGTAGAAGTAGCAGAATCCATTGCCTTTGATTTGAAAAAAGTATTTATCATAATGGGTTTAAATAAGGAAGGAAAAATCAAATCCAATATGCCAGAGGATGCATTTGTAGAAGTAGCAGGAGAATTAACAAAGGATGGTCCAATTTTATATCCTTATGGTGAGATTAAATCATTTTATAAAGGCTTAATGCTAAATCAACTTGCTTTTGAAAAGTTAACTGTAGATG
>JAAYGX010000223.1 GCA_012735585.1 Tissierella sp. | reverse complement strand
CCTAAAGGCAGGGGATTCTTGGGTAGATGCTTCTAACGAAGCATAGTTTACCAAGCTATCCCTGTGTGTCCCACAGTTCATTAGATTACACAGCCATTTTCAATATATTTTTCGCTGCATTTACATCACGGTCATGAATTGATCCACATTCAGGACATATCCAATCTCGCACAGTCAAATCCTTAACATCTTCATTCTTATATCCACATTTTTAGAACTATTTTTACTGTCGCCTTATATCCCCATGCGTGAACGCAGGGATTTTACGGCGACTTGCTTATAATTTTGTTTTAACTATCCATTCTGGAAGTTTGCTGTTCTCTTTCAATAAGCCATTTGCCCAAACTCGCAATATTCTTATGTGATTTTCATAAACATTAAATCTTTCAAATCGCTCATATACTTGATAAATTGTCAATTTCCTAACATTGAAAATATTTATACCATTTCCATTGACGCTGCAAAGAATAGATAAAATATCTTTTAACTCTAATGTATTATTATTTTTGTTATATTTTTTTCTTAATTCTTTCAACTCTTTGAGTTTCTTGTATTTTTTACCTGATTTATTTACAGGTTCTTCTTTCTTTTTTTCAATACCATTAAGAAAATTAATTGCTTCCGAAATGTTTTTATAGTTCTCTTTTGTAATTTCGCTTCCATCACTTAATAAAAATGAATTGGTTTCTTTATTAAAAGAAACTTCTTGTTTAGTAAAAAAAGATATTGCTTCCTCCATATGTTTTATAATATTCGTTGAGATTGTAAGAATATCATAATCATCAAAATTCTCTACTTTTTCATACTCTTCATCTGTTGCCCCAAATAGATTTTTCAAAATAGATTCTTTGTCAAATGTAGCTAATGTTAAATTTATGTGATATTTTAATTCTCCGATTTCATCGATCTCATCTATTGTAGGAGAATAAAGCTTAACTCCATTTACTTCAAGTGGCCGCTTACCTAAGAAACATCTCAGCCTGTTCATAGGTCACACCACCTAATTAAAATCATAAAATCTATACATGTTGTATCTAACATAATACGCATCGTTTATTCTTATGAACACATTATCGCTATCATAAAACTCAAGTTTACCAATACCTATGCCGCGCATTTGATTTACTTGTTGATCTATTAAGTGTAAAATATAATCAGAACGATTCCATCCAATATCTGTCTCTTCATTAGATTTATGAACTAAGCAAAAAATCTGTATGAAGTTTCTCTTATATCTTTTCCTAGCTCCAGCATTTAAATATTCCATAGTGATATATGCATTTTGGTCATTTGTAGAATCTGGAACAAATTTATAAGAATAAATTCGCTTTGTATTTCCTTCAAGCAAAATATAAGGATCAATATCGGGGAGTTCGAGAAAATTTGATTCTTGATAGTATAATGCCTTACACAACTCTTGAGACTGAATAAGGCGACCAATTATTTTACTTTTGTATTTATTTAGTTTTTGCATACGATTAGTTTGGCTATCCATTTCTCGACCAGCCCCCTTCCTATATTAATCCTTTTATTGTAATTTGCTTCACGGAAAAAACATTTGCGAAATCAGATAATACAGCTTTTAATTTTACTTTTCCAACGTTGTAATTATTATTAGCTTTTACCACAACTTCATTTCCATTCGGTGAAATTGTAGCAAGATCTGTCATCGAATCATCCATGTTTGTTAAAATCCAAATAATATTTTTATCAAAAACTTCGACACCGTTGTTCAATACTTTGCCGACATATCTTCTTTCTTGTCCAACAAATACTGAATCATTTCCTTCAATTACAATTGAATACGCATTATCAATTACAGAATCTACTTCAATAATTATATTTGATATAACACCGTTATACGAAACAGTAATTGTTGCACTGCCATCTTGCAATGCCGTAATTAAACCATTCTCGTCAATAATAACTAAATCTTCATCGCTTGAAGTATATTCTAATATTGGATCATAAATAATTTCATTATCCTTCATTACAGTTACGTCAAGCTGAACCGTATCTCCTACTTGTAATTCAATCCGATAACCATTATTAATTTGAACAGAAATATTGCGCGGCTTAAATCTATCGGCAATATTGTTTTCCACATCATCATAAGGACTAATTAAATCGGACTTCAATAGTAGGAACATTGTTCCATATCCCTGCTCATTAACATTAGAAACAGAATCTATCGCTTCAACTCGATATGCCTGTCCATGAAACAGCATCCTAGTCCATTTAGGAGAAAATTTAATAATTTTCAGCATTTCAGGACTAGATTTTATCTCAACTTTAATTCTGTTGTCTGGTGTGCGAACAAAGTTGTCTCTTTCTAATTCATAAAGATTATTCTTAATATGGCAAGGAATTTCGTGAAGATTTCCATTATCATCAACAAATTTAATTGTATTATTGCACCAATTTACTATACATGACTTAGGAATAGTATTGGTGCGCGTAGACGAAACCAACCATGTTTTACCTTCAAATTTAAAATAATCTCCAACATTAACAACATAATAAGGATCACGGAAAATCAATTTTCTTGCAAAATCTGTAACTACATTTGAATCTTTGTATCTTGCAACTACTCTTGCATCTATTTCTACAAATTCATTAGGAGTTGCAGATTCATGAAGTACAGTTTCAATATCAGATGCATTGTAAAAGGCATCTTCCATTGATCGAATCATTGCATTTAAATATTGATCTTTGTCTGTAGTTCCATAAGCAGACATTCTTTTTCTTTCTCTTTCAATCCAAGACATTTCTAATTCCCTCCGCGAAAGAATTTAGAAATGACACTAGGATCAGAATATCCGCCTAAAGCATTTTGTACTTCAGTAGGAGCATATTTATAACTGTATTGCGTCATCAGTCTATTATATCTTTCTTCTGTTTTTGTGTGTAAATCCATCAATTGCTTTAATTGATTAGCAGGACTATGAGTTCTAAAATCTCCATCTGTTAAACTAACTTGAATTAATTGATATTTATAAATTTGTGGTTGAAGCCAATTGAGCGTCATTATACACGCTAAAATCTCTGCTTCTATAGAAAGAAGATTTATATTAAATTCCTGTGCATTATCATCTCTATCGTCTAAATTTTGATAGCAGTTCATGAATTCAGCACAGGCAGTATCTAAATATCCAGTGCATGTTTCAACTAGATCATCTGGATCTAAACTAATAAAATCTAAGTCACTAATATTTTTTACAAATTTAGAAAAAACAACTTCATATGGGGTTCCCATAAGAATCACCCCTTTACTTTGCGGTTGTTAGATGAATAATCTCATCAATATCCTTTCCTGAAAGTTCACTGAAAATACTAATCTTATTTCTGTCTGCAAGTTGACCACTTTTTACCTTATCAATCACAAGATCGATTACAGACTCTTGCAAAATTTTCGATAAAGAATCATATAAGCTTCTTAATTTGTCTTCTGGTAAGCTAATAATGTTTTGTAATGTATTTGCATCAATTTTATTCTTATAAAAATCTTGAAGATACAATGCTTTAACTACATTATCATCATTAATCACAAATGCTCGTTCCTCTGCTAAGCGACGATGATTCGCAACAATATAAGTCAGATCCTCATAAGTAACTGGCATTGTGGAACCAAAATAGGGCAAAGGAATCCTTTTATTATTTGCTTTAAGTGTCATTTTACCAGTAAATAAGCTTGTAATAACAACATTGTAATCGCGGGGAATTTGAATGTTCAAGTTATCCTGCATGTCTTCTTTTTCATCTTGTGCATTTGCATTGTTATTGCTATTTGATTGACTTTTTGATTGTTGCTCAAACATGCCAAGTAGTGTCGCAAACTTATCTTCTAGACTATCTAGCTTTTCTTTTAACATTTGATTTTCTTTCAGAAGAACTTCTGCATCAAGATTTTTTTCGGTATTGGTCTCAACCCTTTTTGCTCTTGTTGTTTTTTCCATATTTGATTTTGTCATTTAAAACACTCCCTTAATATTTTTTAAGGAGAGACAAATCGTCTCTCCTTTTAAAAACTTATTTAATTATCAATTAACCAACAATCATTGCACCATATTTGGACGAAGTAGCAATAATAGCATCATAGCGCATTTGAATAGTATAATTTTGAGTAAGATCTGCGCTTTCTCTCGGATTAGCATCAAATACCGTAGCAGAGCCTTCAAAGCCAACTTTTACGGGCTTGTCTGTTGCCATCGTTACAAAGTATAACACATCGTCATTGATTGCAAAATTGTAGTCAGGGTCGTTCGGAATAATGCGCTGGTCGATCATAAACAAGTCAGTACCCATGTAGTTGCCAAGGAACCCGTTACGAAGATATTCTTCACCAGCACCTACGTATGGATATTTTTTAAAGTCGGCATCAGGGATCACTTTGCTCAATGCAAGTTGAGTACCCCAAACCGTTGTGCGTGCACCACCATTTGCCGCAGATACACGTTGAGCAAGTTCTACAAAATCAGTTGTATCAAATGCCGCCGCCTTAAAACTTGCATTCAAATTATTGATAGAGTTATAGAATTGCTTGTAAATCATAGTCGTGATATCTGTTTGAAGCGACAATGCAGCACGAGAAATCCAGTCTGCCCAATCCACTTTGCCGGAAAGCAAGCGATAAAGGTCTTCTTGAATCGTAACTTCATGGGTTTCAGGTGTGAGGATTACTTCGCTATTGTACAAACGCTGAGGAGTGCCGCGGCGAACACCATTTCCCATGCGAGAGACAACAAACAAAGCATTGTTTGGAACCGTAAATTTCAAGTTGTCTCCCCATCCTACATTACGAACCTCTGCAAATTGACTGAATTGATCAAGTACAGTGTTGGGGAAAATAATCGTCAGCGCTTCAGAAATTAAGTCAAACATCATTTCACGAACAGCAGTATGTCTAACCACCACATCTGCACTATAGGAAGGTAATTGAATACCAGAACGCTTTACAGCTTCTTTAATCAATGCTTCATTAAAAAGTTTTACTTTTTCTTCGTAAGATTTACCTTGGGCGGAACTTGCGTATTTTCCATATTTTTGTGGATTGATATCGTACAAACGATGCTTATAAATATCAACCATTGCAGTTACAACATCTTGTTCATCTTTAGTAAAAGAAAAGTATCTAGCACTAACAGGCAATTTCATCTTAACATATCCTCCTAAATCGTTTATTATAGTTTTAGTTTAATTAGGCTTTTACAACACGAAGTTTATATGCTTTTACAAAATCTTGACCAACAGGAATCGCTCGTTCTGCTTCAACTTCATAAACCAATTTTACATCGGCAGGAATCGTTGCAGACGGAGCAAGTTTATATTTTCCATTTTGTGGTACAGCATATTGACCAACAACAGGAGTACCTTCAAAACCATCTTCAGAAATTGTAATGTCGTCGCCAATTACAGGCTGACGAATACGAAGTGCGCGTCCTGCTTCATTGATGAATTTACGCGGATCATCAATATTGATACGCATTCCTTCCACTGTTACAAGAACAGGCTCATCAACAATAAACACTTGCTCATTTTCTACATCGGTGGGAGTAGCACCTTGATAGACATTCAAGTCACCATCAAGCAAAGAGCCAATTACAACGTGAGCGCCATTCTCAATTTTCTCTTCAAACTGTGCATTACGAACATAAGCATCTACATTGGTAGAAGCCATTTTACCAATTACTACAACCGTATAAGCCATTTATTTTACCTCTCCTTTATTGTATAAAATTTATTTTTTTAATTTCTTCTCCAAACGATCAAATACATTTTGAGGTTCTTGATCGCCCGAAGAATTATTTATATCATCCATATTTTTAGGCAAGCCGATGTTAATAAATTGAGAATTGCTATTTTTCAACTTTTCGGCAATTTTGTCAAAAGCAAAAGACTTGATTTCTTTCTCAAAGTCTTCTATTTTTTCAAACTCAGAGACTTTATCTTTAAAGTTCATAATCTCATCTTCAGAAAGATGTTCTTTATATTTAGCAAATACAGATTCAATCTTTTCTTCGCGGATTTTTTGCTCAGTGTTCAGCTTATATTCTTTTAACTCTTGCAATTCAGTTTGCGCCTGATCAAATTTTTTCTGTAATTCTCTATATTTTTTATCTAAGCTAAATACCGTCTCTTCTTTACTAGTAATTTCTTCTTGCATTTTACTCAATTTATTGTTTAAAGACTCGAATACCGACTCAAATGCACCTACAACTGATTCTACGACTTCATTCACTAAAGAGTAGTCTTCAGCACCATCTTCCCAATCTTGATATACGATCTTTACTTTTTTTGCCTCTTCAAAATTAATTACTAGTTTTTCTTCTTCCGAAGAGTAAGGAATTTTTACATTGTAATCATTTTTCCTATCAAAAGCAAAAACAAATTGATCGTCGTGACCAGAATACAAAAAACGTGCTACTTCAGCAGTTACATCTTCCATATAGGAAACTGTCATTTTCTCTTGGTGAAGTAAGTTGCAAATATCTTCTTTAGAGAATTTCATATTGCCATCCACACCTCTTCCAGAATTATCTACACTATGATTATTTTTATTATCATCGTTGCCAAACTTACCCAAACTGCTATCACCTCCTTCTAAGGTGAACTGTTTAAATTCTTTAATCATTTTAGCAAATTCTTTTTTGAATTTATCTTTATCCAGTTGATAAGCAATTATTTTTGCAGATTCAAAACATGGTTCTACATGACCATCTGGATCGGATTCTTTATTGACTCCAAGTACGCACAAAGCAGAAAAAATAAACTTGTTGATTACATATATTTCTTTTCCGTTTATTTCTGCAAACTCTCCATCTAAAACTTCAATTTCCATACTTTGTCCATATGGTCTTTCCTTAATCATTTCTGCTTCAGGATATCTACCTGTCCAAAGAATGATACCATCGACAACTAAATATTGATTAATGCTACCATCTTTTTCTGTAACTTCTTCCCAAGAAACTTGTGCTGATTCTGGAACAAACCCAATTGGTTTTGTAGTATGAATAAAACGTATATCATCATCTGTTTTTTCAATTTTCCCGCCGTGACCACCAAAATTATCTCTTTCATAAATATATTCACCAACAATTGGTATACCATACAAAGTAGGTATTGCATCATCAAAAGTTCGCTTTAAAATAAATGAATTATTTCTATTTTCTCCATGATATGCTATATACGCTTTTCCTCTTGAAAATAATTCATTTATTTTCTCTAACTGTTCAAACTTTACTAAAGTAACATAACTATTCACAACTTCACCCCTTTGCATTAGCGATCATTAGTTTCTAAATCTCTAGTTTTTTCACCAGATTCCGTTAATTCTTCATCGTTACTTTCAGGTCTGCCCGAATTATTATCAGACATAGTATAGGAAGTCATTAGCGGCATAAGTTTAGATTTAATATCAAGTATATTTTCCATCTCAACAATGCTCATAAATTCTTTTGGTGAATATCCGTTAGCAGACGCAAGAGCTGAAACAGGCATACCAACATTTGCTGATTTAAGTGCTTTCTCAAACCGTTCTTGTTTATCCCAAATTGTACCCTCAAACTTAATTTTAAATTTATATTTTCCACTTAATTTAGACATATGATAATTTACAAAACGCTCAAATTGCTTATACATATGTGAAACAAATGATTCATCAACTGTTTGGGAAGCACGTATAGCTGTAGCTGTAGTTACTTTTTCTCCAAACAAAATTGGACTGGTTCCTATTGTTCTATAATAGGAATCTTCTGCATATCCAATAAGACTATCTTTACTAGCAGTATCAGAAAAATCATACACTTCAGTCTTAAATGGAGAAGTTACTGAGCGAGCCATCTGCGGTAAAGATTGTTGAATCATAGTGTTCCAAAATGCTGCTGTTTGAGCATCTATTTTAAAAGGATTTTGAGTGTGAACTTTTGGATCGTTCCATAGTGGAATTTCATTGACTAACAACTTTATAGTCTTCATTAAGGTATCTTCTTTAATCAAATTTTTAAAGTCAGAAATATCTAAACCATCAACAAACGAACCCATAAACGGAGGAAGAATTGTTGCGTGACTATCATCAAATTTAAAAACAGGAGCAACAGATGGATCTAGTTCAATCCAAAACGGATAACTGCCTTTAAACTCTTTACTTCTTCGATATTCTTCAAAATAATCTTGAAATTCAGGAGGATATTCATAAACATTTGCTCCTGATTGTAAAAAATAGCTCATGTTAAAAGCATATTTATAACCCAATTCTGTTCTTCCAACAATTAAACACCAATCAGAAGGCATTTCTTGAAATACTATATAATCTTTGTTTTCCCTTAAATAATAAAATTTTGCATCTTCCAAAAGTACGCCCTTCATAATTTCGGGAAATATTTGTTTGAAATTGAATTTTTCAGCATAATTTATTGCTTTTTCATAATTTTTTTTAAATGTTCTTTTATCTTCATCATTATTTATTTTTACGTCTAATGGAGATATTTGATAATCGAATGTTAGCAATTTCGCAAAGTATTCAATGACTCTTCTGTAGTGCAATAAATAACCATAAAAAAAATGCGATAATTGCCTTATTTCTTTTTCATTTTGCTTTGGATTGGATATTATTTCTTCTATTTGCTCTTTTTTTAACTTTACAGGATTTTGATTAATATTCTGTAATATTTGATTTTTGAGAAAAGGATTCATGTATAAAAAAGGACTATTTAAAATATTCTGAATTGATGCTTGATAACTTTTATAATAGTTTTCTGCTTTTTCATCATCCAATAAAAATTTCTTCGCTACAGATTCTTCATTTTTTTTGTTAGTCAATTACATACTCACCATCCTCTCGGCCTGTAATTGCCAGCACTTATAAGCAAATAATCTTTAATGTCAAAATTATTTTTTTTCATTTGTAATTCTTTTTCTTTTAAACTAATAAAATAGTTTCCATATGCTAAACTTGTATAGCGGTCTTTGCGTTTTCCTGATTGCTCTTTTAGTTTTACATATTTAGGATGCTCTACACGTTCTAATAAAACCATTTCATTTTCCAGTAAAGTAGTTTGGAAATATGGATTTAATAATTCTACTTGTTCTTCTGGAGATAATTTATTAAACCAAGATTCACCCGCGAAATATTCTCTAATATCATTTTTCGTAACAAGAAATGCTATTCGTCTATTTACAATCTTATCCTTCAAATCAAGTGCTATATCATGATTAAATTCTTCGGATGCAGATATAGTATATATTTTTTCTTCATATTCATCTTCAATGTGATATGTAGTCAATTTAGGATCATCTTTTTCATTCATTGAATACCAAGCAGGATACTCTTTCTTTCTTTCTTCATCAAATTGTTTTCTACATAAATAGCTATAAACACTAATACCATTACCTTGTCTATCAAGAACTACATAATCACATTCAAAATCATCAAAAAGCCTTCTAATTATAAACGACTGAGTTTCTGGATGTAACCCTTGATATGACTCAATATTCAATACTTCTCTTTTATATCTTGTTCCTGTTTTATTTTTCTTTGCAGAAATAAGAGTAAATACTGAAATGTCATTTCTTGAACCACCTAATAAAGCAATGTCACAACTTAATATACGAATTTCATCTTCTTCTTTCTTTTTAATCATATTTTTATTTTTTATTAATGATTGCAATTCTTTTCTATAAACAGGAAATTGAAGTGTTTTAACTTCTTTTATTTCCTCTATTTTAAAATATGCTTTATCACTCTCTCCAAAGAATAGCGAATCCATTTCCATTTTCCATCCAATTTCGTCGATATCATCTTCAGAAAGTTCGTCCATTAATTGTTCTCTTTTTATTAAATTTTCTTTAATTGCAATTTGATAAGGAAATCCACAAACAAAATACTTTTTTCCTTCAAGCATTGCTTTAAGAAATACTTTAAAGCGTTCATAAGACCAATTGTATTTGTAGTAACAAGAAGTTAAGAATACTTCTTGGTTTCTTTCTAGGTACTCTTGCTTATTTTGATATTCTGGTTTCTTTAAAAATCCGGGCTGTCGTGAAGACCTTAAAAAATGCCTAAGAACGTTTTTATAAATTAAAGGATCTATCATTCTAAACTCATCTAGAATCAATAAGTTTGCTCTTGCAGAACGTGCGCCTTGCGTAGCAGCAACAACCTTAATCCATGATCCATTTAAAAATTCAACGTTTGGATCATCTGTATTCATTGATGTTCGTATATTTCCTTTAATTTCTCTTTGTATCATCCCAGTTGAAGACAGACTTATTAGTTCTGGTATCTTTTCGGTTACAATCTTCATTCCTTGCGACTTTTGTCCTGCCGCTATTACAATTTTTGTACCTGGATAAAGAATGCATTTAATAACACAATATAATGCAACTAAAAATGTTTTCCCTAATCCTCGACTAGCGAATATTGCTGTATAATGAAAATGAATCATTACATAAAGCAATATTTTTTGAAAAGACTTGAGTGATATACCTAAATAATCTTCAGCAAAAATATGAGGATATGCACGATAAAACGAAGCCCACTTAGCAACTCCATTCATTAACCTCTTAGAGCGAGTTAGGTTTTCAGATTCTTTATTAAAATTTCTTTTTTTATCGAATACACCAATGATATTTTTATATTTATTTCTTTTTACTTGAAAATTTTTAGCCATTATAAATCATCTTCAATATCATTGTCCTGATAAACTTCTTTCATATCAATGGTGTATTCAGATATAGCTTCTTCATATTTTTTTACAAGTTCATTATTAAGTCCTTCCATCTTTGCTAAATGACCAATCATAAATGTATCTATATATCGTTTCATTTCATCATCTAAAGTTGGCGGAATAGGCTCTTCGTTTTCCCACTTTTTAATTAATGTACCTAATGTAATTTGGTCATTGGCTTCTGCTCCAGTAGCCTGAATAGGCTTCATTTTAGCATCATTCATAAGGTTGCTTCTTGTATTAATTAATTTTGTAATTTCGCTATTGGCATTCCCCTTTTTCTCACGTCGTAATCTATCAATATCTAGATTAATAAAACAAATATCCCTCATGATCATTTCCATTCCATAATCAGGGCATTCAAAGGAGGACATCAATTTCATTTTTTCTCCCTCTAAAAAATAATAATCCTCATTTGTATATCCTTCTCCCCAATAT
>JAAYGX010000189.1 GCA_012735585.1 Tissierella sp. | reverse complement strand
CTGTAGTGCTGTTTCTCGTGTTATTTCATCAATTGATTGTATTAAATCTGTGTAGTTTTTGATAGTTGGATTTTGATTCAACGGATTCAGTATTTCTTTTAGTTTTTCTATTAATTTAGGATAAACATGGTCATTTAATAAATTGTTTGATAAAATAGACATGGGTAAGGTCCTTTCTTTAGCTAATTAGATTATAAGGGACTTTATCCTTTTTTCATACCCACACCTATTTTACACAATCGATTTAGAACTTTTTATTCATACGCATGGCTAGCAAGCGATTTTAAAAGAGCATGGAATTGATATCGACAAAGAACAGTTAGATGTTTATGGTCGAACTGAAATCACAAATCATTATGATTTAGATTCGATTAAAAAACGATTAGGTAAAGGTTTTAATCAAGAAACGATTAATCAAATTGGTTCTGCAGAACAAAAGGGTTGGTTCATTCAAGGTATGCAACAAGCAAAAGAACGGATCCAGGATTGGTTCACTCGAACGATTGAAAGAGTTCAGTCATGGACACATGACCGTTAGAGCCGTTTTAGAGTGTATTTAAGGGGTTTGATAGGTTTTTTTCCTAGTAAAATCTTTGAAAAGATCTAAATTTGGTTAAATGGAGGTCGTTTGTGAGGGAATTAGTGTGAATTCGCTTTCAAAACATTTTAAATTGTGTTTATATATTAATAAGGAGGACGCATAAAAATGTTCAAAAAGATTACAGTTTTTTTATTGGCAACAATTATTTTTGTCGTCGGAATTTCGCCCGTTTCTGCTTCTGAAGAGATAAGTACTGCTGATGATTTTGGATATGTTATTGGTGGAAGTGCTATAACTCAATCAATGTTAGCTAAGGCAGTGGCTACTATCACAGGGCTTGGATTTAACCCCTGGATGGTTGTTGTCACGGGTATTGTGTTAATTACATTAACAAGTTCCGAATCTAAAAAACCTACAGTATTTAATTCGGCTGGATGTGTTTGGAGTGGTCCTGCTCACTCTGGAACATGGATGGGTCCGATGAGAGTATGAATGCTAAGAATATTATAAAAATAATTGTCATACTTACATCCATACTTTTAGTTTCATTTCTTTCAAGAGGTTTATCAGATACCGTTAGGTTTTTATTAATTGTCTTGGCGACCTTCTTATCTCTGAATATAGTTGGATTTAATAAGAAAAAATAAACTCTCAATCAAGGCAGGGAGCGTTAAAGCCGTGTTGGAGCGTGTTTAAGGGTTTGGTTGGTATATTTATTAGCTAAAACATTGAAACAGCTCTAAAAATCGATTTAAATAGTAATTCTATTGAAAATAGGAAGTCA
Source organism: Tissierella sp. (assembly GCA_012735585.1). Lineage (GTDB taxonomy): Bacteria > Bacillota > Clostridia > Tissierellales > Tissierellaceae > JAAYTL01. The sequence goes on along the minus strand of JAAYGX010000189.1, from coordinate 4,229 downwards.
TAGCCCCTTTATGGCTTCTTTTTCATGCTCTTATGTTCGAATAGTAAAGACAACACACGTTGAAGTCGTAACACTGCTTACTAAGTAAGCAGATGTACGTCTCATGTCGGGAATGTCCAAGAAGACGAGCAGAGCGAAGTGTGATTGGGAACATCCTACGACGGAGAGTATAATTCTGATGACGTATTGTGGTTCAGAGGAGAAATTAATAGGATTTGACCACAACATATAGTGGTTTGAGGGCGAAATTCGGGTCAAAAATTGGCTAAAAAAAACACCGATTTTTGACCCTTTTAAATAGGGCATTTGACAGATGATATTGGATAATTGGAATGATGACAACGGATATGTAACATTAGATACTTTAATTATTCTTTTATAAAAAGATTGAGTTAATGGATGATATTTATGTCATTGATCATCTCATTTAGATTTAATATCATATAGATTATACATACACATAATTTCTCTTTTTAAACTATCGACTAACTCCGAAGGTTGAATTACCTTTGCATTTGTTCCAAGCTTTAAGAGGAGTTTTGTATAAAAAGGAATTTCATTTGAATCAATTGTCTTTTTAAGTGTGTAGTAATTATTATCAATATACTCTAGATCGTTTTGCAAAAAATAGATGTCTTTACATTCTAAATAGGCAATTCTATTTAATTTTACATGTAAATCAATTGGATTGTTAATTGGATAGTTTGATAACCATTCTTTTAAAGACATGAGATTTTCAAAAGTATCCATACTTTTTTCAAAGTCTATTATTCTATCTACACGATATAATCTGTACTCCATTAAGTCTATATCAAGAGCAGGAGAATACCATTTGCCATCATATGCATAAATTCCTAGTGGAACAATCTTCTTATGTGTCTTTGATTTGGGAGAGTTATATTGCATCAATACTATATTCTTATTTATAGCAGCAGCTATTATCTCTTTTAAAAAAGGTGTATCATGTTTAAATCCATATTCATTAATTTGAAGTGTATTATCTAATTCTTTAAATTCATTTAAAGTATCTTTAGGCAAAAGTGAGTATATTTTTTCTTTAACTGAGCTAATGCTTAAATTAAAAGGTAAATTATTATAATTGCCAAGATAGTTAAAAGAGAAAAGAATTGCAAATATCTCATCTTTTGAAAAAAGTATAGGGGGATATACTTGATTATCTAGTACTTTATAACCTCCATTTCTGCCTTGCTTTGAGTATATAGGTATGCCCATATCTGAAAGATCAGTTATATATCTGTGAGCAGTTCTTACGGATATATTAAACTCATTTGCAACTTCTCTTGCTGTAAATTCTTTTTTTGAATTCACAAACCAAATTAAATCGAACAATATTGTAGTCTTATTCATATTTCCTCCTTAAAGTGACAATTAGTGTCATGTTTACATTATATACTTATTTTATTAAAAGTTTAAGGGGGATGTTATGAAAGATAAAATTATAGTAAAAGGAGCAAGAGAAAAGAATTTAAAGAATATTGATGTATGTATTCCAAAGAAAGAAATCACAGCAGTAGTTGGGCCATCTGGTTCAGGAAAATCTGCCTTAGTATTTAACACCATTGCTGCAGAATCACAAAGGCAGATGAATGAGAGCTATTCCAGTTTTATTAGAACAAGATTAGGGAAGTTTCCACAGCCAAAATGTGATGAGATTAAAAGACTATCACCATCAATTATTATAGATCAAAAAAAGATTGGAGATAATAGCAGGTCTACAGTAGGAACAGTAACTGATATATATTCAAAACTTAGACTCTTATTTTCTAGGTTTGGAAAGCCCTTTGTAGGATATTCAGATAGCTTTTCTTTTAATAATCTAAAAGGTATGTGTGAAGTTTGTGAGGGAATTGGAAAGATAAGGGATATTGATACAGAAAAGATTATAGATAAAAATAAATCGCTAAATGAAGGAGCAATTCTATTTCCTACATTTCAAGTAGGAGGATTTAGATGGAGTAGGTATGTAGAGTCTGGTTTGTTTGATAATGACAAAAAAATCAGTGATTATAATGAGAAGGAACTTCATCTGTTATTATATGTAGATGAAATAAAATTAGAAAATCCAAGTCATAAATATCCAAAATCAGCAATTTATGATGGATTAATACCAAGAATAGAAAAAGCTTTTTTTAAAAAGGATATTAGGGAAGGTAGAGTTTATAAACATGAAATAGATAAATATGCAAGAGAAATTATCTGCCCAAAATGTAATGGAGCAAGGTTAAACGAAAATATCTTAAAATGTAAAATAAATGATAAAAACATCTATGATTATTGTAGACTTAGTATAGAGAATTTAATAATTGAGCTAGAGAGTTTAAGCATAAAAAATGTAAAAGAATTGATAGATTCAATTTTAAAAGATCTATATAATTTTAGATTAGTAGGGCTTGATTATTTAAGTTTAAGTAGAAATACTGGAACTCTTTCAGGAGGAGAATCCCAAAGAATAAAGATCATAAAGCAACTTGGAAGCAGTCTTGTAGATCTATTATATATCTTAGACGAACCAAGTGTAGGTTTGCATCCAGAAGATATATTGAGGATAAATAGATTATTGATAGATTTAAAGAAGAAAGGAAATACAGTATTAATTGTTGAACATGATATTGATATGATAAAGATTGCTGATAATATAGTAGAATTAGGACCAGGATCAGGAGAAAAAGGTGGAGAGTTAATTTTTTCAGGAAGATATGAAGATTTTCTAACTGCAGAGACGCTGACATCAAGGGAATTTAAAAAGAAGAATGAATTAAACAATGAAATAAAGACTTTTAAAGAGTGGATAGAAGTTAATAAAGCAAAGGCAAACAATCTAAAGAATATAAATATTAAGATACCTAAAAATGGAATTACTGTAGTAACTGGAGTTGCAGGTTCAGGGAAATCATCACTTATGGATATCGAATTTAGAAAGAGATATCCTGAAGCTATTTTTATTGATCAAAAGAAGATATATACAAATGTCAGATCAACAGTTTCAAGCTATATAGGGATATTTGATAACATTAAAGATATCTTTGCCAAAAAAAATAACATATCTCCATCTTACTTTAGTTTTAATTCCAAGGGTGCTTGCCCAGAATGTGGAGGCAAAGGTTATATAAAACTAGACTTAGCATATATGGATGACATAGTTAGCCAATGCGAAGCATGCAATGGAAAAAGATACAATGATAGATCACTTAAATATAAGGTAAATGGTTTGGATATAAGTCAGGTATTGGATTTATCAATTGAAAATGCTTTAAGCTATTTTAAATACTTTAAAATTAATAAAATTTTACAGCAATTAATAGATGTAGGGATTGGATATTTAACTTTAGGACAGAGCTTAGATACACTATCTGGAGGAGAACTACAAAGATTAAAGCTATCTATCAATTTAAATTTAAATGGAAGTATTTATGTCTTTGATGAGCCAACAACAGGTCTACATGTAAAGGATATTGATAGATTGATAGGGATATTTAAAAGGTTATCTGGAGATAACACAATAATAATTATTGAACATAATTTAGATATAATGCGTATTGCCGACTGGATTATAGACTTGGGACCATATGCTGGAGAGGAAGGTGGGTATTTATTATATCAAGGGAGAATTGAAGGGATATTGGAATCCCAAAAATCAATTACAGGAAGACATTTAAGGAAATATCTTTAGGAATAATCATTTTAGATAATGAAGGATACAGAGTGGATTTAATTGCTTGTTAATCTATCCTTGCCAGAAGTAGTAAGGGTATAATAGGTTGATGGATAGAAAACTTATTCATTTACTTTCAAAATACATTGTACTGGTGTTGCTGGACGGCTATAAATTTTTACTAACTTTACCATTGCATAGTAACCGCTAAGGGTATAATATCAATCTACGACACCTTTATTGTCACCTCAAGGTACGTTGAGTGTGTGGTATTGATGTCTAGAAAGTGAAGGCAGGAAAGCTTAGGAAATACTAGATTTTATAAAATGAAAGTAAATATATCAACTTGACTCATACCCTCGATATGCGTTCATGGGAACATATCGAGGGTGTTTTTTATGGTAAAAATGAGTCTGAAATTAGGTAGGGTTGAGGAGATAGGATGGAATGGGGTATAGGTAATGATAATTTCAGATGAAAGTAAGAAAGTGGTGATATTTATGACGGAAAAAATAATTCATTTTAATAATGTTCATATCTGTACTGAGAGTTTTGG
>JAAYGX010000188.1 GCA_012735585.1 Tissierella sp. | reverse complement strand
GTAATAATATTCGAAGAGTTGACAACTACAGTTGCCATATTTGACATTATTTTATTTTCCTTTAAAGATGTTTTTAAAAGATAGCTTAATTGGTCCGTGCTTAAAATCATACCATCAGAATATATATTTTTAGGATTCTTCAGGGTATAGGCATTTTGAATCACTATATTCTTTTTTGTAGCCTTACCTTCAACGATCTTTATCTCCCTAGCACCAATATCTATTGAGATATGTTTCTTATTGTCAAATATTCTCATAAAACCCCCCCTTAAAGTAGCCAAATAACTATTTTGTCATGCTAATTCCTATAGAAAAATCTTGAATGAACTTAAATCCAAAGATATTTCAGCTTTGCCTAAGATCAATACCTTTAAAAAATCTTAAATCATCTCATTATATGAATAAGTCAAAATACCAATTGATAATATAATTTCCATACAATAATACTATAAAAAATGCCAATATAATAAACGGTCCAAATGGTATTGGATCTTTTTTTGTTTTTAATTTTGAAGCCAATAAAAATATGGATATAATAGCACCTAAGACAAAGGATAATAAAATATTTAAAAGTATTAAATTAATTCCATGTATAAAACCTAAAGCGCCAATTAGAGTAACATCTCCTCCACCCATTCCACCTTTTGAAATAATCACAATTAGAAGAAATATTCCACCAGCAAGAACCAAGCCTCCTATGCTACTTATCATATTTGGACTTATTTTGTATAAATAATCGTTGACTCCTTTATGAGCTATGGATAATACTAAGATACTAATAACTAAGGAATCAGGTATTATCATTTCCCTTAAATCAATGACAGTAATTGCAACCAATACTGAGCCTATCAAAGCATAAAATACAAAATCTACACTAATTTCAAAATGATTGACTAATATAATATAAAGGATTCCGTTGAAAAGTTCAATGAAAGGATATTGTATGGATATTTTATCATTACAATATCTACATCTGCTTCTAAGAAATATGTAACTTAACAATGGTATATTATCGTACCATTTTAATTTTGTATTACAACTAGAGCAATGAGAAGAGGGAAAAAAAACACTCTCATTCCTTGGCAATCTATATATCAACACATTTAAGAAAGATCCTATTAGTAAACCATAAATAAAGACAATAAAAATCATATCATGCTCCTAGTAAAAAAGTTTATATGTAAAGATATCGCTTGAATAAAAATTAAGTATAACTGTAGGGCATGGCCCTACAGTTTAGATTGTTATGGTGTTTATTCTGTTTTTTCTGGGTAAAGTATGTTTTCACCACGTTTTACTACAAACTCATTTTCCAAGTATTCTAATTCAAATGTCAAAGGATCTCCATCTTCATTGAGTGTCTGTGCCTTGTCGGCATCAACATCAATTAATCCAGCTTCATATAACACAGTTGCCCAAGTCTTACCTTCTCCAGGTGTTTTAAGTTCTTCTATAGCTTCTTGACTATCACTAGCAGTAGCAACATACATCTCAGCTGCCTTTGCTATGGTCGCTGCTGTAGCCTTATCAGCGGCCTCAGTTGCATTTGTTCTAAATCCACCTAATCTAGGTACTGCAATAGCACCCAATACACCAAGTATAGCTATTACTACTACTAACTCAATCAGTGTAAATCCTTTTTTATTTCTTTTTTTGTTGATCCATTTTAACATTTAAAACCCTCCTTTTTTATTTTGCATTAATATATTAATTTATTAAAGCCAAAAATTAATTATATGGTATTTACCATATCGAACATTGGTAGTGCCATGGCTATTACTATAAATCCTACGACTACCGCCATGCCTACCAAAAGAATTGGTTCTATTAAAGTTGTCATTCTTTGAAGGCTTGTCTCTACTTCATCATCGTAAAAATCTGCAGTCTTAGCTAATATATCATCTAGAGCTCCTGATTCCTCACCTATCTTGATCATGGAATCTACCATTGGTGGGAAAATCTCCATAGCTTTTACAGCCCTTGATAAAGAGGCACCCTTCCGAATGCTATCCATACTATTAATCAATTTATTCTGTACAAAAGTATTATTCAAAACTCTACCTACCACTTCCAAAGCTTGAAGTAAAGGAATTCCTGAAGCCATAAGTGTTGACAATGTCCTTGTGAACCTTGAGGTAATTATCTTTGCATTAGTTACCCTGATTCCTGGTATTTTAATCTTTAACCCATCTATTAGTTTCCTACCTTCCACTGTACTTCCAAAGTACATAAATCCGCCAACAACAACTATGACTCCGCCTCCAAAGATATACCAGCTGTTTTGTAGCCATAAGCTTAAATCAAGTATAACTTGTGTTGGCCATGGTAAGGCCACACCACCATCGAACATACCAATAAATGTTGGTAATACTGCAATCAACATAAACACAATTACCGCAATGGATACAACTATTAGAACAATAGGATATATCAAGGCCGATTTAATTTTATTTTCCAATTTGTTCTCTTGTTCAAAATGATTTGCCATTCTTTCTAAAATAATATCTAATGTACCACTTACTTCTCCTGCTTCTATCATATTGATAAGTATAGGCGGAAATATTTTCTCGTGTTTTTTCATAGCTTCAGATATGGTAAAACCCTTTTGGACATCTTCGTATGCAGCACCTAATGCATTTTTTAATGTTTTATTTCTAGTTTGAGCTTCCAATATATCAAAACACTTAACTATACCTATACCTGCATCCACCATTGTATAAAACTGCCTACAAAAAACTGCTAAGTCCTTTTTCTTTATTTTAGGAGTAAATAATGATATCTGTGCATCTGCACCAACATCTCTTTCTACAGATATAGGTAAGTAATTATTGCTCTTTAACATAGTTAAGACGTCGGACTCTTCATTTGCTTCAAAGAATCCCTCAATAGGCTCACCACTTTTTGTTACTGCTTTATATTTAAATATCATATTATCCCTCTATAATATAAATTTTCTAATTTGTTCTCTATTAATAGCATTTGTTAAAGCGATATCTTTTGTTATAGCACCTTTCTTAAATAAATCTATTAAGGAGTTGTCCATTGTTTGCATATTATAATTTGCTCCCGTTTGAATGGATGTATCTATTTGATGTATTTTGTCTTCACGAATAAGATTCCTTATTGCAGGTGTGGCTATCATAATCTCATATGCTCCTACTCTTCCATTGCCAGAGGCTTTAGGAAGCAATTGTTGAGATATAATTCCTTGCAACACCGAAGACAGTTGTACCCTAACCTGTTGCTGTTGATGTGGGGGGAATACATCTATTATTCTATCGATAGTCTTAGCCGCACCTGATGTATGAAGGGTTGAAAAAACCAAATGACCTGTCTCTGCTGCAGTAAGGGCTATAGAGATAGTTTCCAAATCCCTCATTTCACCTACAAGTATTACATCAGGGTCCTGTCTCAGTACAGCCCTTAATCCACTAGCGAAGCTAAAAGTATCACTACCAACCTCTCTTTGCGTAACCAAAGCTTGATTGTGTTTATGAAGATATTCTATTGGGTCTTCTAATGTAAGTATATGGCAATTTCTTTCCTGATTGATTAGGTCAACCATAGATGCTAATGTAGTAGATTTACCACTACCTGTTGGGCCTGTAACTAATACCAATCCTCTACGAAGCCTAGCTAAATCACAGGCTACATCTGGTAAGCCAAGCCATTCCATCGTTGGTATATTCAAAGGAATAATTCTTAAGACCATACCATAACTTCCTCTTTGCTTGAAGGCATTTATACGATATCTGCCAACACCAGGGCTTGAATAGGAAGAATCAATCTCTCCTTTTTCCTCTAACTCTTCTAATAGCCCTTCGCTTAAAGCTTCAAAAACTAAGGATTTTGTATCTCCTGGTGTTAATGATTTTTCACCGACTGAAATAAGATCACCATTTATCCTAAGGGTAATGGGTCTACCAACGGTAACATGTATGTCAGACGCAAACTTTTCAGTCCCTAAATTAACTATGTCAAGTAAATTCATTTATGTCCTCCTATCCTAATGTGTATCCAACTCTAATAACTTCATCATATGATGTTAGCCCAGTTAAAGCAAGTTCTGATGCAGCTTCTAATAATGTATTCATACCTTTCTCTATGGCCTTTGTTCTTATTTCATCAATATTGGCACCAGAGTCAATTAGCCTTCTTAAACTTTCATCTACTGCCATCAGTTCATGAACAGCAGTCCTTCCTCTAAATCCTTGATTACATGCATTGCAACCCATAGGTTTGTAAAGTATTGGATTTTCATCTTCAGGTATACCAAGCATTATTTTTTCAGAATAAGATGCTTCATAAGGCTCTTTACATTTGTCGCATAATTTTTTTACTAATCTTTGGGATACGATGCCTATTACTGCAGATGAAACCAAATAAGGTTCTATCCCCATATCTACAAGTCGAGCGATAGTTGATGGGCTGTCGTTTGTATGAAGTGTTGATAAAACCAAGTGACCTGTAATAGCTGCCCTAATGGCAATTTCAGCAGTCTCACTATCTCTGATCTCACCTACCATTATTGTATCCGGATCTTGACGAAGAATAGATCTTAGTCCTGTGGCAAAGGTCAATCCTGCCTTCGTATTTACCTGGACTTGGTTTATCCCTCCAAGCTTATACTCCACAGGGTCTTCAACTGTTATTATATTTTTTTCAATTTTATTTAATTCTTTTAAAATCGCATATAATGTAGTAGATTTACCGCTACCAGTAGGACCTGTAACCAATATCATACCATAGGGTTGAGATAGTATATTATCAAATAATTGTAAGTTTTTTTCGCTAAATCCTAAGGATTCCTTGGAAAAATTAAAATTTGTTTTATCTAATAATCTTATAACTATTTTTTCACCATATACTGTAGGGAGGGAGGATATTCTCATATCTACCTCTTTGTCATTAATAACACCTTCAACTCTACCATCCTGAGGTAATCTTTTCTCCGCTATATTCATCTTTCCAACTATTTTTATCCTAGTTACTATGGGAGATAAATTGTTGCGGGGTAATGTCATAATTTCTACTAAATCTCCATCTATTCTAAATCTAATCCTAATTTCATCTGAATAGGGCTCGATATGAATATCTGAAGCTCTACTTCTCACAGCTTGTTCGATTATTGAGTTTAAAAGCCTTACTATAGGAGCTGAAGTAACTTCCAGCATTTCAGAATCTTCTATATCATCGCTGTCAAATGGAGATGTACTTTCTTTGAATTCTTCAAGTAGCTTTTTTGTTGATTCTCCACTATAATACTTGTCAATAGATCTGGCTATATCTGAATTTGTGGCAATTACAGGGTCTAGTTCCATTTTAGTATATAATTTGACATCATCAATAGCAAAAAAATTTAATGGATCTACCATGGCTACTACTAATTTATCATTTTTTTTGTCAATTGCGATTACTTTATATTTCCTAGCTATTGTTTCAGGTATTAAAGTTACAACCTGATTATTAATTTCAAACTTGCTTAAGTCAACCCTAGGAAATCCTAATTGGTATTCTAAAGCCTCTACTATATCAGTAGCAGAAACCCATTTCTTCTCTACTAATATTTCTCCTAATTTCTTATTGGAATATTTTTGTTCAGCTAATGCCATATCAAACTGTTCGTTATCAATTTTTCCTGAATAAAGTAATAATTCTCCAAGCTTCAAATTTGATTTTTGCATTTAATCATCCTTTATAATAAAAATAATTAAAAATTCTATATATCTTAATTATACGTTACTTACAAAAACTCCTTCTTTTTTTACAAATTACTTAAAATATTTAGCAAGTTTATTCAATATTTGAAAATATATCAATTTTAATCCATTTTATTAACCTAATTATACAATAAAATGACTAATTAGTAAGATAATCATTTATGATAACATCTTTTATGATTAAATAAGGTACCTTTATCCAAATTAATTAAAAATTAGTCCAAATAAAAAAAGTCTTAAAGTGTAAGACTATTTATAGGAGGTGGATAATTTGAAAATAAATAAATTTAGTTTCTTCGCTTTATTGTTAATCCTATCTGTTGCTATAGTTGGATGTGCGCCAGCGGATAATACAAATGACACTGGAATGAACAATAGAAACAACAGACTGACTACACAAACTAGAATAAGTGATAGATGGGATAATAATGGATTAAATAACGGCATTAATGGTGCCAATGATTCATTATTGAATGATGGTTTTGATAATGGTCTTGATACTGGTTTAAATGGTGGCATTAATAACGGAATGAATAACGGAATTAATGACAACAATTTAAACAATGGTATGACCAGATCAAACGATAACTCTACTAATTTTGGGAATATGGCTACCAATGCAAATGAAATTGCTAGAAAAATAGCTGCATTACCTGAAGTAGACAAAGCATCAGTAGTTATCTCCGAGGATACTGCATTAGTAGGATGTTCTCTAAGAGGTAATACTCAAGGCACAATGACAAATGCTCTTAGACAAAAAATCCGTGGCATAGTTAATGAAAGTGCTAATATCAACAATGTTTCAGTAACTACTGACCCGGAAATGACCAATAGAATCCAAACTATGTCAAATAGTATCTTCCAAGGAAACCCTATAGAGGGATTTGCAGAAGAGATTAGAGAATTAATTAGAGATATAACTCCTAACACCAACATGAACAACAACACTAATATGAGATAGTATTAAGTGATGACTCGGAAAATATTAATTTTTCCGAGTCATTGTTATTTTTTATTCATTTCTTTTAATAATTTTTTAATTGCTCTTGTTTCAATTCTAGAAACATAGGATCTAGATATCCCTAATAAACCTGCAATTTCTCTTTGAGTTTTACAATCACCATCTATTAAACCATATCTAAGCTGAATAATGACCTTCTCTCTGTCTTTTAAACACTTGTCTATGGCTTTGTATAGCTTCTTAGTTTGAAGCCTTAAATCTACCTCATTTAGCACTTCTTCTCCATCCGTACCTAAAATATCTAAAAGATTGATTTCATTGCCCTCTTTGTCTGTACCTATAGGTTCTTGTAATGAATATTCCATTTTAGTTTTCTTTGTAGATCTAATTGTCATTAGGATTTCATTATCTATCCTATCGCAACGGAAACATTTAACCATAACCAAAATTACATAGAAGGTACTTTGGATAAGTCTACCATAGGATCTCGTATTAAATATTATAGATTGTTGAACAATATGACACAAGATGAATTAGCAACTAAAACTGAGCTTGATAGATCTACTATAATAAGGTATGAAAACAATCAAGTAGAACATTCTATAGGTATAATTAATAGCATAGCTGCAGCATTGAATATATTTCCTTCCATTATATATGATGATTATTTGCTATTCTTAAGCAGTGATTATGGAGGTGTTATTAAAAGAACTAGAGAAAAATTAAAATTAACTCAAAAAAATTTTGCGAGTTTGCTAAATGTACATAAAAAAACTATACGCACGTGGGAACATATGAAGTCATATCCTAGCAGAAAAAATTATAAAAAATTAATCAAATTATAGCCATAGTTTACCATTAGGAAGAAAATAAAACCTCTTATAGATGATTTTGAGAAGTCCTTTTTTAGGCTACTATTCTAGGGTAAAAACTATCTACTAGTAACAAGATAATGATATAATTCAAATAAGAACCTTTGGCCGAGGTTCTTATTTTTTATAAATCCAAATACCACATCATTTTTTCAATGTAATAATATAAATCTACTGTTCTCACTTTATTTTGTATAACACATTCACATCTATATCTTATTGTTTTATATGCTATGTTTATATCCTCATACAAGATCCCAACCACTTTTATCACAACGAGACTTTCATCCTCACTAACTAACCTCAATCTATGAGGTCTTAGCGTGCCCTCTGTATCAAAACTTGCAATCATTTCTACTTCTTTCAGCATTTTACTCACCAACTTTTTTTAGTACCTTAATTACCCTTGGAAATTTTTCTTTTCTTTCTATGTATCCTTTACTCTCTAAGCTTTTTAAATGACCGTGTGCTGTACTAGTAGATTTTAAACCTACTACCTCACATATCTCCCTAACACTTGGTACGTATTCATTTGCTTCAATGTAATCAATTATAGCTTCTAATACTTCCTTTTCTCTAATAGTTAACATACGTTCCCCCCTTTATCTTTATTATAATAGAACGCTTGTTTATTGTAAAGAGAGAAATAAAAAAAGGTCCTTAATAGACTCGAATAATACATCATATCAATAAGAGTCCATTACAGATCTCATGATATTTAGATATATTTTAAATCGTCCTCTATACGAACCTTATGTTTATGTGCCTGGTTATTACTCCCACTCAATAATGGAATTTTGTTTCTTTGTAATCTTAGATGTTTTATACTATGATTTATGCTTAAATGCCCTTGCTTTATTTACATTATTCTAAT
>JAAYGX010000187.1 GCA_012735585.1 Tissierella sp. | reverse complement strand
TGATGTTACAATAGTATATAAAAATAAAATTTAATTCAGTAATATATTTGTAGTAAAATGCGTCGTAGAGGGTTTGTAGGTAAGTTGATTTTATAGACTTAGAAAATGATCAGGGTTCAAGAGGAGTGTTTAACTTGTTTTATATATATACAGCAGTGCTTTTATTAATTGTAGTATTAGGGATTTTATATCGAGTCAAGGATTTAAAGGTTATTAGGGTATTTGGTTTTGAGATAATTAGATTCTTATTGTGCTTCTTAATAGTATTAGTAATAATTGGTGAAATTATTTTACCTATGCCAGACTACTATGTAAAAGGAAAAGAGATTAATTTAAATGAGGTATTAGAGGAAGAGACATTAAGGGCAGGGGTTCAATTTGATGATGGAAGTTTTAAAGTTTTAGAAAGTCATGGTATGCATTTTAATCATTTGTTTTTAAGTTCTTATGAAATAGATGGTGAAGAAGAAGTTCGATTTTATCATTATGAAAAGAATCTATTTGGAAATATGAAACTCAAATATCCCCTAAGTGAGATCAATTTAATTACAGATAATTCTAATCAGGACGACTATTATAGCGCATACGTAGGAGATGGTATTTTTACGGGATATCTTGTAACGGTAGGTTTAGGTGAAGAATCATCAGAGCCAAGGAATTATGGACTAGGCAAATATAGAATAACTAGAACACCTAAGGAAGGTTATTTCATGTGGGTAGAAATGACGAGAGAACCATGGAAAATAGATATAGAAGAGTTTATCTTGTTTGGTCTGGCTATTTTAATTTCAGCGACGTTAGGTAAGAAAAGGGAGCCTGTAAAGTTCCATAAGAAATGGAGAAAAAGAGATAAGATTTTTACATATGAAAAAAATCAGAACTCAAAATTATGGTAGGCTTCAATAACAATGGTAAGATTTTCAGCATAAATTCTTGTAGTGCAGGGGTTTAACCTATAGAATTGGTTTTATGTAGGAGGAGATAAGGAATTATGAAAAATAAGTCTAAAATAATTCTGTTTACTATAGTTATAATTATGTTTGTACTAAGATCCTGGAAAACATCTAAGATTCCACTAATAAATTTAATAACAAAAAGTGAGACATCTGGGGATATAGAGTATGTTTCAATTTATTCAAATCGGAAGAGCAAGAAAACAGATGCATTTATAAGTGATGATTTAGAGATATATAATGCAGATTCAAGAAGTTTTTCATCATACATTTCTAATAATACAATACTTAATAGGCTAAACAAAATTGTACTTGAAGATTCTGATGGAAATATTGTTGATAATGATGAAATAATTACAGGAATATTTCAATCGGCGGAGAAATTAGAACATGATATTTGGGAATTTCATATCTTTAAAGTTCTTGATAACTATTACGCTTTAGTAAAATTGAATGTAAATTGGCAATCGCCTTGTGATCTTTATGAATACGATAAAATTTACAAAGAATAAAAGCTTTTATATAGATTTGAAGGTGTTGATATTATAGGAATATCATTACCAAATAAATAATAATTTATAGATAAGGAGACTACCTTCAGTGGTTGAAAAAATATTAAGATGAATTATATAGTATAAAACTCCTCCTTTTTACTAATCCTAGTATAAGGAGGTTTTTTAATGGAAAAAAAGATGAGTATACTGATGTTTAGTGGTGATTTTGACAAAGCATTAGCTGCTTTTATATTAGCTAATTCAGCTAGGGAAATTAATGTTGAAGTAACTATGTTTTTTGCATTTTGGGGACTGATGTTAGTGAGAGATCCTAATGAACTTTCTGATGAAGACAAAACGCTATGGGAGAAGATGTTTGCAAATATGACTCCTAAGGGAATCCAAGATTTACCTCTATCTAAGATGAATTTTGCTGGAATAGGTAAAAAAATGTTGCTGGAGATGATGGATGATAGTGATACTCCGCCTATAGATGCTTTCTTAAAAGGAGCTATTAATAAGGGAGTAACAATGAAAGCTTGCAAGTTATCTTGCGAGGTAATGGGATTTAGTGATAAAGAGTTACTAGACAAAGTTGAGATCGTTACGGCGGAAGACTACCTTAGAGATGCGCTAGAATCAGATATTCAACTATTTATATAGGTCTATATAAATGTATTGTGGTAATAAAGCATCAATTTAGTACAATAGAACTTAAACTTGCAAAAATATTTAAAAGTATTATAATAGTAGGTGTACATTAAAATAATAAAAAAGGAGGATATCAAAATGAAGAAAAACAATGATCAACAAGAAGTAAAGGGTTTTTTGAAGAGTGTTGAAAGAGTTGGTAATAAGCTACCACATCCAGCAATGATTTTCGTAATTTTATCTCTCATCGTTATCGTTGCCTCTGCAATCGTTTCCAAATTTGGGAAGCCTGTTACCTACTATGATGCAAGAGCGGGAGAAGAGGTTACTAGAAGTGTAGTATCTCTATTAAATGCTGATGGGTTGAGATACATATTTAATAGTGCTACTACTAACTTTACTAGCTTCGCTCCATTAGGAACAGTGCTAGTAGCGATGCTTGGGGTTGGAGTTGCTGAATGGACAGGGCTAATAAATACATCCTTAAGAAAGTTACTATTAGGAGTACATCCTAAGTTATTGACAGCAACTGTAGTATTTGCTGGTATCATGTCTAATATTGCTTCTGACGCAGGTTACGTAGTTGTTATTCCGTTAGGAGCATTAGTATTTGCTGGTGCAGGTCGTCATCCAATAGCTGGGTTGGCAGCTGCCTTTGCAGGAGTATCAGGAGGTTTCTCAGCGAACTTGATACTGGGCACAACTGACCCGCTACTTCAGGGTATAACAAATGAAGCTTTAAGAGGGACAGGTATTAATTACAGCATGGATGCTACAGGAAACTTGTACTTTATGTTTGTTTCTACTTTTCTATTAACTTTCCTTGGTACATGGGTAACAGAGAAAATAGTAGAGAAGAATCTAGGAGAATATACTGGGAAATTTGTTGTAACTGAAGAACCTATTACAGAAATTGAAAATAAAGGTTTAAGAAATGCAGGACTTGCCTTACTTGCATTTGCTATAGTTATGGGTTTAGCAATGTTTTTACCAAATGGTGTATTTAGAACACCTGATGAAAATGGAGTATTGACATTAAAAGAATTCTTAGGTAGTGGTCTTATTCCAGCCATATTGTTATTATTTTTAATACCTGGTTATGCCTTTGGGAAAACTACAGGTAAAATTAAAACAAGTAGTGATTTAGTAACATCAATGACAGAAGCTATGAAGAGTATGGGTGGATACTTAGTTTTAGCGTTCTTTGCTTCACAATTTGTAAGTTATTTTAGCTATACAAATATTGGAACTATACTTTCAGTTAATGGTGCTAAATTTTTAGAGAGTATAGGATTCACTGGTTTACCATTAGTAATTGGATTTATTATTATAACGGCTTTCTTGAATCTATTTATGGGGTCAGCATCTGCTAAATGGGCTATTATGGCTCCAGTCTTTGTACCTTTGATGTTTAACGTTGGGCTAAGTCCAGAGTTAACTCAAGTAGCTTATAGAATAGGAGACTCAACTACAAATATAATTAGTCCACTAATGTCATACTTTGCAATGATCGTAGTGTTTGCACAAAGATATGATGAGGAAGCGGGTATAGGTACACTTATTTCAACTATGCTACCTTATTCAGGAGTGTTTTTAACTGGGTGGACAGTTTTAATGGTTATTTGGTATCTATTAGGACTTCCAGTTGGACCTGGAGCACCTTTATTTGTATAAAGAGTAAATAAATTGTATAATATATTTAATTAAAATATGAGGCTTAATAGCCTCATATTTTCATAAAGATTGGAGGAAGGCCATATGATTAATGAAAAAAGATTATTAGAAAGATTTTTAAACTACATTCAAATCGACAGCCCTACTAAAGATGAAAGAGAATTTGCAGATTATTTAATGAAGGAAATGAAGGAAATAGGATTAGAAGTATATATGGATGACGCTGGAGAAAAGGTTGGCAGTAATTCAGGTAATGTAATAGGTAAATTAAAAGGGAATACTGAGGGAGAGACGATTCTTTTCAGTGCTCATATGGACACGGTATCACCTGGAAGAGGAATCAAACCTGTAATAAAGGATGGAGTTATCTATAGTGATGGAACTACGATCTTAGGTGGCGACGACAAAGCTGGTATAGCAGCAACTTTAGAAGCCATAGAAACTATTATTGAAAAAGATATACCTCATGGGGATATAGAAGTTGTATTTAGTATATTCGAAGAGGGAGGCCTATTCGGAGCTAAGAACTTAGACTATAATAAACTAAATGCTAAGACTGCTTTTGTGCTAGATAGCGGTGGAGATCCAGGATTTATTGTTATTCAAGGTCCTGCACAAAACAAAATAAATGCTAAATTTATAGGTAAAGAGGCTCATGCAGGAGTGGCTCCTGAACAGGGTATTAGTGCCATACAAATTGCTGCAGAAGCTATTAGCAATATGAATTTATTAAGAATAGATGAAGAGACAACGGCAAATATAGGTGTAATATCAGGGGGAGAAGTTACTAATATAGTAACAAAAGAGGTGGAAATTAAAGCTGAGGCTAGAAGCTTAAGTGATGAAAAATTAAAAGAACAAACGGATCATATGGTTAAATGTTGTGAAGAGGCTGCTAAGAAATTTGGCGGTAAAGTTGAAATGGATGTTGACAATGCCTATGGAGCTTTTAAAGTAGAAGAAGATGCTGAAATAGTTCAAAAAGTTAAAAAGGCTTGCAAGAATTTAGGTTTAGAGTCTGTTACTATGACAACAGGTGGTGGAAGTGATACGAATATTCTAAATGCTAATGGAATTGCAGCGGTAAATCTAGCTATAGGTGAAAGACTTCCTCATACAATAGATGAGCATATTTATATTAAGGATTTAGAAAATGCAACTAGACTTGTATTAGAGATAATTAAAGTTTACGCATAGTTTTTGGATGGTCATCCTAGGCGAAAGTGAAGAATCTTGGTACTTTAATGTATAGAAGATTCTAGCAAAGCCTAGGATGACTTATTTTTTGGAAAGACTAATATTTTTATTTCAATTGATTTAATTAGTATTTACCAAGGCCTTATAGTATAATATTTGTAATAGAAATGGAGGGATGATTTTGAATATTAATGAAAGAGTAAAAAAGCTTAGGGAGTTAATGAAGTTAAATGGAATAACTGCATATATTATACCAACATCTGATCCCCATCAATCGGAGTATGTTGCTGAGTACTACAAGGGGAGATCATGGATATCAGGATTTACTGGATCAGCTGGAATTGTGGTAGTTACTCAAACCCATGCTAATTTATGGGCAGATGGTAGATATTTTATCCAAGCTGAAAACCAGCTAAAAGGTTCAGAATATAACTTGTTTAAAATGGGTAATCCAGGTGTACCTACTTATACTCAGTGGCTAAAGGATAATCTAAAAGCTGGAGAAACCATTGGCTATGACGGAAAAGTATTCTCTCAAACTATGGCTGAAAAATTAGAAAAAGAGTTCAAAGACTCCAATATAGATTTTAATGATAAATATGACCTAGTAGGGGAAATTTGGGAAGACAGACCAAGTCTTTCAAAGAAAGAAGCATTCCTTCATGAAATTAAGTATACTGGATTATCATCAAGCGAAAAAATCCAAAAAGTAAGAGAAAATATGAAGGCTAGTGGAGTTGATTATACTCTTATAGGAAGTTTAGACGATATTGCTTGGCTATATAATATAAGGGGAAGAGATGTACAAGGAAATCCAGTTATTATATCCTATGCTTTAATATCCAAGGATAAAGCATATCTATTTGTAGATAAAGATAAGATAAATAATGAGGTAGAATCATTCTTAAAGGAAAATGCTATCGAAATATTAGCTTATGAAGATGTAATTGACTATGTAAATAATATAGAAAATAATGCTACTGTAACTCTTGAGAAGGATAAAATAAATAGATGGTTATTTAATGCTATTCCAAAGTCATGTAATATAATCGATAAAATAAACTATACTACTATCTTAAAAGGACAAAAAAATGATACAGAGATAAATAATCAAAGAAATGCCTATATAAAAGATGGAGTAGCTTTGACTAAATTCTTATATTGGTTAGATCAGAATATAGGTAAAACTGAAATCACAGAACTTTCAGCCGCTGATAGACTATTAGAATTTAGAAAAGAACAGGATCTTTTTATTGAACCAAGCTTTAGTACTATTTCTGCTTATGGAGCTAATGCTGCCATGGCACATTACTCAGCAAGTGAAGATTCCTTTGCAGTTTTAGAACCTAAGGGATTTTATCTTGTGGATTCTGGTGGACAGTATTTAGATGGTACTACTGATATTACTAGAACTATAGCAGTAGGACCATTAAGTGATGAAGAAAAGAAAGATTTTACTTTAGCTTTAAAAGGCCATATCAATTTAATAGATACAAAATTTTTAGAAGGTACTACAGGATATCAGGTAGATATACTATGTAGAGCACCACTATGGAGAGAAGGTATAGATTTTAAACATGGTACTGGTCATGGTGTGGGATACTTATTAAATGTACATGAAGGACCTCACAGAATTGCATCTGCTCCAAATGATGTAGCTTTAGAAAAAGGCATGGTTGTGTCCATAGAGCCAGGTGTATATAAAGCAGGGAAACACGGAATCAGAATAGAAAATATAGTGGTAGTAGATAAGGATATGGAAACAGAGTTTGGACAATTTATGAAATTTGAAGTCCTGTCCTTCGTGCCAATAGATTTAGATGCAATAGAGGTTGAATTGTTATCAGGTTATGAAAAAGAGTGGCTAAACAATTATCACGATGATGTATATGATAAATTGACATCATATTTAAATGAAGAAGAGAAAACTTGGTTAAAAGATAAGACCAGAAGTATATAAGAAGGCGTAAGCCTTCTTTTTATTTGCAGCAAAAAGAAGGTTTTTACAATTTGATTACAATATCTTTAAAACCAACAAAAATCTAAATATTATGATAGAATCAAACTATTAGAGAAGTTTTAACAAATCTGAACAGTGGGGACGTGAAATTTTGTTCATTTATTAAAATCTAAAAGGAGCCACTATTACATAATGTACAAAAATAGATTATTGTGACGTAAACGAAAATCTATATCTTAAACCATTTTATGAAAATTACTTTCCAACTAACTTAACTTAGTGAGAGGAGATGGATACTTGAGAAAAAAATTATTAAAACGATTTTCATATTTATATACTGGCGAATTAATGTCGGTAGTAATGTTTATTGTCGTGTTTTTTTTACTTAATAAAGTCTATCCCCAATTACGATTGTATTCAATAACCTCTTTTTGGATTTCATTTTTTCTTTTGGAATTTCTACTAGTGCAGGGAAGCATATATTGGTATGCGAAATGGAAGAGATTTAAGAAAGAAAATACAACAGTAACTCCTATCCAAGTTGTAAAAAGCTTTAAAAACTTGAAGAAGTTCAATATCGGCTTAATAATTATCACGATGTTTATTTTTGCATTTGATTTTTTAAAATTGTATCCATCATTACCTTTAGGCAGCTTAGGCATTGCAGGATTTATCTATATATTCGCGATACTTGAATATATTAACTATTTTCACTTTCAACTTTCGTATGATAATCTTTCTGATATTAAGTATTTATTGAGGTCAAAAAGGCTTAAACAATCATGCCTAAGCAGGGACTTTGATAGCATAGTTTAAATTTCAGTTTGATGACATTATAAATAAAATTTGAAGTTACGACGCATATTTTATAAAAGGCACATCAGTAGTTTATTGTGATGGAACAAAATTTATATTTTACATTTATTGGGAGGATATATATGGATATTAGTATTGAACTTGGACAAGCAAATGATATTGATGAATTAGAACAACTTTACAATGATTTAAATGACTATTTGGCAAAAGGAGTAAATTATCCCGGAAGGATAAAGGGTATATATCCCATAGGGCAAAATGCAATTGATGGAGTCATAAACGGCAATCTTTATGTGGCAAAGCACTTATGGAATTGCAGTATTAAGTCACGAGTTAAATCAATTAGGTTGGATGTATATGGATATGGAGGATATTCTCCTAAACGTAGGTGGTTTTTTATATGAGATGGCATGTGAAGATAATCCTTTTGGTAATCATGAAACATTGTATGAGATGACACTTGGAAGAAGGAAAGAGTATAAATTGAAGGATTACATAATGATGTAACTAGTTTGATGAAAACAAAGAGATAATTATATTCTACAATCATATTTGAATTTGGATTCCTTAAATACTCAATAACCGTGTAAGGTAAGAAACGTTAATAAAATTAGTATTAAAGATTTTAGGGATGGGATTCCCATTATGTTTATAACATGGCGAGAAATTATAGAGTTGAATAAATAAGCATAAATTTAACTTTAATTATGTCTCAATAAATAAATGTGTAACAGTTGAAGATTGATGCTAAAAATAAGATTCTTCGCTACGCTCAGAATGATAACAGTATTGTAATCCTGAGATAGACAATATTATCCTTACATTCGAAGGATCATATGTTGTACACATTTATAAAGTATGTAGTAATAGCATAACCTATGAGAGATTATGCAATTGTAGTATATATCACGCGCTAAGATAATACTTTAAATTGTAATGAAAAAAGCCTTCAAATAAATAATCATTTGAAGGTTTTGTTGCTTACAATTTTGATGCGAAAAGTATTGAATATATTAGCAAGAATCAAGAATGAATTATCAAAATGATTTATGTCTAGATGTAGCAAGTGATATAGTATTAGATATGAAAAACTTAAAAAATGGTGGAAAAAGCGGTAGAAATGCAGAAAAATACTCAGCCGCCAAGGGGGTACCAGATGTTTACGACATCATTATTGTCACCTCAAGGCACGTTGGTAGTACAATTCTGATGACGTATTGTGGTTCAAGGGACAAATGGTAGGGTTTGACCACAACATATAGTGGTTCTGGGACGGAAATTGGTTCAAAAATCAGCTAAAAATACCGATTTTGACCTTTAAAAATAGGGCATTTGACAGATAACATTGGATAATTTGAGTAATAGCAAAGAAAAAAGGCCAAAGTTTGATTGATAAATGATTTGATGTATAATACATTAGTAGTATTAGGTTCAACAAGGATTATATATTGTGGAGCTGAATCTGTAATAAGTAAAGAATTTTAAGTTTTAGGTTGTGAAAGGTTCCAATTGAATTATCAGAAGCTGAACTTATTGATAAATTTATCGATTTTTTTAAGTCTAATAATTGGTGGTTTGATGGTGGTACTAGAGAGATTATTGATGGTTTTACATGAAAGATGATGGAACAAAAGGTGAGCATGTGCTTAAATCCGATTTAAAGGAATTTATCTTTCAAAATAATAAGATGAAAGCAATAGAACGTATATGGATTTAACAGGAAAAGATTTAAAAGAAGATGAAAGACACATTGATAACTTTAAATAGGTACTCTATTTATAGATCAAAACCTATAATTTATATTAGGGAGTGTATCAAATGAAGAGAGAAGATTTTTCAGAATGGTATCCAATAACAAATTCAGATAAGATATATGATATTGAAGGTATTGAAAATATAAATGGCTTAGATATTTGGCTTGTACCAGATGGGCTAAAAGAAGATTTGAATTCAACTCATAAAGTCTTAATACATTTTGATAGTTATCAGTCCTATACATCCATCGAGGAAAGCTACAGCGAAGGTTTTTGGATTAATTCTCCTGAAAAGGCATGGACATTTTACAAAAGCAACACATCCCACTATATTGAAGTATTAAGAAATAGTAGTGTTATCTTTAAAGAGAGCATAAAAGATGCAGTTCACTATGTTATAGTAGGGACAAACTCTATTTTTCACATAATTTCAGAGCAGGAGCCAGCTATATCCTTAAGGCAAACTTGATTTTATAAATTTGAGAGGTAATTTCAGTGGGATAATTCATAATTCCATTAGGTCTATTGATATATAAAGATAATTTTCGGATATAATACAATGCAATAAAACTGGATAATGATGATACAATTAGATTTCCAAATATAAATGGTAGATATAAAATAGAAATAGAGTAAACCAGTGCTGAAAAATCTAATTAGTTTATAGAGTAATCATAGAATAAACTTTATATTAGTATATTAATTGATATAATATAAGGCCTTGTAGGGGTTTTGGTAGGAAAAGTATCCAGTGTATAAGCTGAATTAGATTTAGAAGAGAACTTATAAAAATATTTCTCCACAAAGGTAATTAAAGCATTATTATTATTAAAGAAATAACTGTAGGAGCTGAAAGCATGAGACAAAGATATTATGAAGCACAGGAATTTGAAGATTTAAGGTTTTATGGTGAAGTTTTTGAAAATAGTAGGTTTGTTGATTGTAATTTTATAAACTGTAGTTTCGAAGATATCAAGCTAATTAATTCTCAGTTTATCGATTGTAAATTTGATAAATGTTTAATTTTGAATCCTAAAGGAGAAGAAAATTCACAAATTCAAAGTGTAGATTTTATGAATTGTAAATTATTGGGTGTAAATTGGAAAGAAGTAACATCTAATGACGTGTTTATAGATCCAATTAATAAAATAGAAAACTCTTTTTTAAAATATAATACATTTTTTAATATGAATCTTAGGAAGTTTGATTTTTCAGATAATGACATAATAGAGTCATTATTTACAGAATGTGAACTTGGAGAAAGTAAATTTAAAAATTGCAAGTTAGAAAAAACAGAGTTTTTAAAATCAGATTTAAGAAAATCAGATTTTAGAGATGCAATTGGATATGAAGTAGATATTACGTCTTGTAAAATAACAGGAGCAAAATTTTCTTTTCCAGAGGCAATAAATTTATTAAATGTTTTAGGTGTTAAAATAGATTAGTATTTAAACTATTTGTTTGATGGTTGGTATTTGTCAATAAATTATTGCATTTAGTATAAAAATGTTTTAAGGCGATAAACTGAAAGCAAACTATGCTGCTCTGAATATATTTTCATATTCATCTGTAGTCAGATAGTCAATTGATAAATGGATTCTTTTTCTATTATAAAATTTATATTAAATCAGCTATGTCTCCAGGCTTGCCACATATAAATGCTAAATTAGCTACATTTGAATATTTTGTTGATGGGAAAACATATACTTCCTAAAATAGTATTAAGATTCCATTATCTGTAGAAGTGGGAGATGTTAAAATGATAAATTATTATATAGACAATCCAAGTATCTTGTATACAATAAATATGAATCACTTTTATAAAGCTGCAACGGTTTCTGTAATATGTTTATTACTTGCAATTTTTATATAAAACTAGAAAGTAAAGGATGAGTTTAATCATAAAGGATATATTGATAAACATTTGTAGAATTATATGAAGCAAGAATTGTTTTTAGGGGGAGGAAGACAATGCTAATTGAACAATTTAAAAGCAAAGTCAAAATTATAAAGCCACTTCTTGACGGATATAAAAGGGAAATCGGAGAGGAGCGGTTAACAGAGGAACAACTTATAGCTTTAGAAAAAGCAATTTTGCAAAAAGACATTATCTTTTTTGTAGCAAAGCAAGAACAAGAAATTATTGCAATGTGTTCAATATCAAAAACATTTTCAACATTTAGTTGTAATTACAGTGGAGTATTTGAAGATTTTTATATTATACCTAAATATAGAAAGTATGGTATTGCAAAGAGATTAACAGAATTTGTACTTAATTATTGCTCAGAAAATAATATCTATTCACTTTGGGTAGGATGTGCCGACTGTGATGTTGAAATGTATAAATATTTAGGCTTCGAAACTCCTCTTGGCAATCTGTTAACATGGGCTTCCGAATAGTTTTGTTATGACACATTCTTTATAAAATGGGTCATAAAGGTAGATTTATGTCCAACTAATATAGAAGGAGGTTAAATAGGACGGAAATATAGTGAGAACACCTAAACTGCCAATATATAATCCTTAAAAGCCTTTACAATGCGATGCATTTTTTATAATTAATGTAGTGTAGGTAGATTTATAGGAAGTAAATTAAAGTGAGTTTGTTCTATGAAAAGAAGAAAGCAAAGAGGTCAGGCTCGAATAATTAAGGCTTGAGTAATTACCTAATTATAGTACAAATACAGTTACAACTTATGGGTCCTTATAAATTACTGGGGACGGTTATTTTTGCTTATAGAAAAAGGTGCTGAAATTTGGTGGTTTAAATTAATAAAATATAGGGTTTATTTGATAAAATCCATATGATACAATGGGTATAACTAAAGAACTATAAATTATATATGTGTATATAAAATATTTATAAGGAGTTAGCTCATGGAATACCTTGAAAGATTAGAATTATATCAAAATACCATTAATGAATTAAGACCATTTGAGGGAGAAATGTTAAAACAGATAAAAGACTATTATCGTGTTGGGTTAACATGGACATCTAATGCATTAGAGGGGAATTCCTTAACTGAAAGTGAAACAAAGGTTTTAATAGAGGATGGATTAACCATTGGTAACAGACCTCTTAGAGATATGTTTGAAGCAATAGATCATGCAAAATCATATGATTATATGTTTACTTTACTTGGGAATAAAAAAATTACGGAGAAAGACATCCTTCATTTGCACAAATTATTTTATCACAATATTGATGAGGATTTTGCAGGAAGGTATCGTGATATCCCTGTATTTATTTCTGGATCTAATTATCCAGTCACTAAAAAAGAAAATATCCAAAGTGAAATAAATGATTTGTGTGAATGGATAAAAACAGAGAGGAAACAATACCATCCAGTGGAATTTGCAGCATTGCTTCATAAAAAGTTTGTCTTTATACATCCATTTAAAGATGGAAATGGTAGAGTAGCTAGACTTTTGATGAACACAGTACTAATACAGGATGGATATCTACCCGCATTGATTCCACCAATTTTACGAAGTGAATATATTTCATTACTTGAAAAGGCACATGAAGATGATAGCCCATTCATTGACTTTATTGTAGAAAGAGAACTAGAATCACAAAAAGATTTCTTAAGGCTACTCCATATTTCATTGCCTAGGTTAGAAAAATAAATACTGGGACTGTTCTTTTTCCTTGTATAAATAAACATTGAAGTAAAGGATTAATATAAAAAGGAATTTAGAAAATATATTTTCTAAATTCCTTTTTGTGTTATTAGTCCAAAACAGACCTTTATATCATATTTCATATTTCATATACAACTTACCTTTAATTGTAACGGTAATTATAAGATTTTTCAGGTATAATGGACATAAAGAGAAAACAAGTGGGAAAGAGGGGTCGTACTTATGATAATGATATATTTATCAATGTTAGATACAGAGGAAGATAAGGATGTATTTATAGAACTGCATGATGCCTATAGTCAAGCAATGTACAGAATAGCAAATGGGATACTTAGAGATAGCGCTTTAGCAGAAGATGTAGTTCAAGAAAGCTTTATTAAGATAATTAAAAATTTTGATAAAATAAATAAGAAGAGGTGTCCACAAACTAAGAGTTATTTCGTTAATATAGTAAGGACTACTTCTATCGATGTGTATAGAAAAAGAAAAAAACAACAGGACCTATCCTTTGATGAATTTGAGGAAACGATAGCTGACGACTTTAAAGATATAGATAATCTATTAGAAGGTATGGAGATTGAGAAATCTCTATTTCAATTGCCTAAATCCTATTATATAATTCTATCTTTAAAATATGATGACGGATATACATATAAGGAAATAGCCAGTATATTAGATATCACAGAAGAGAACGTAAAGAAAAGACTTTCTCGTGCTAGAAATAAATTAAGAGAAATATTAGAGAGGCAGGAGGTTAAGATTTAATGAGAAATGATACATTAACAGATGAAACTCTAGATAAATTATTAATAGAATATATGCCAAAAGCTAATATGCTCTTAGAACAATTAGAAGAAGAAAGGGATAAAGACTTAGAACCTCATGTCTTTTCAAGTCGATATAAAAGAAGTATTAAGAGAAAAAAAAAAGAGTATAGCAGAACTCCCTTTCAAAAAAAATTAGTTAAACTAAGAAAATATGCAGCAGTTATATTAATTATCTTTACTTTAACAAATGGTGTATTGATAGCCACTGCACAGGGATATAGAGAAATGGTATTTAAAGTAATAACTAATATTT
>JAAYGX010000186.1 GCA_012735585.1 Tissierella sp. | reverse complement strand
CCTAAATATAGAAAGTATGGTATTGCAAAGAGATTAACGGAATTTGTACTTAATTATTGTTCAGAAAATAATATCTATTCACTTTGGGTAGGATGTGCCGACTGTGATGTTGAAATGTATAAATATTTAGGCTTCGAAATTCCTCTTGGTAATCTATTAACATGGGCTTCAGAATAGTTTTGTTATGACATATTCTTTATACTTAACGTCTTAAAGGAGTTGAAGAGTTGAAAAAGAATGGATTATATGTAGTGATTGGAGCACTTGTAGTATCCCAATTTATCTTATTATTAAAGATCAATAGACTGGAGAATCAAACGGAATATACAAAAAATCAAATGCACAATTTAAGTGATAACCTTAGAAATGATATTAATGCTATCTATTCAAATGTTGATGATATGCTAAATAGAAAAGAAAGCCTGATTGAATTTAGTACTGTAGAGATAGGAACTGTTAATAGGGATAATCTTACTGTGCCCATTACTTTTACACTTACACCAAAAGAAGTTAGTGAAGATACAATGGTGAACCTTGATTTTAATGGTGAGTTATTTCCGATGAATAAGTCGGGTACTAGTTTTACTACTACTGTTGATCGTAATATTTTTTCTGATGCATTACCTATAATTGTAATTGATGAAAATGGCGTTGAGAAAACTATGGACGGCAGACAAATTGGTATCAGTGATATTAAGAATGAGGTATTCCCAAATATATTTCCACGACTCCTTGGTCAAGCCAGCTATAGTGGTGACACATATTCTAGAAGCGGGAATCTAAGCTTAGATATTAAAGAATCAAAGGAAGATATTGAGTTTACAAAGATAAGATTGGTTATTAAAGTAGATGATCAGATAATCACTGAAGAAGCTATACCAAATGAAGTATTTGATTCTGGTTATGAAGTAAATCAGAAAATCTCCTTAGGTGAGGGTGAGGTATGTACTATGGTAGTAGTTGCAACTGATAGTATAGGACTTGAACATCACTATACCGTAGATACTTGGATAGGGGGATCTAATAGACAAAGAGAACCATGGTTTGAGGAAGAATATATATATTCTTCTGATGGGAAGTTGCTTTGGCAACCTGAATATATAAGGTGATTAAAGCATAATAAAACATTAGAGATGAAAGGGCAGTCCCAATTGATTCTATAAAAGGAGAAGGCGTAAGCCTTCTTTTTCTTTCCAACCATCAATTTTAAATAACTTTTATGGTATAATAATCTTATATAATATTAAAGGGTGAAATTATGTTTAATATAGAAGAAGAATTAAAAAAGCTGCCTGATAAACCAGGTGTTTATATAATGAAGGATCAATCTGATGAGATTATATATGTAGGAAAGGCCATATCACTAAAAAGCAGGGTTAGACAATATTTCCAATCCTCTAAGAATCAAGCACTTAAAGTTAGAAGTATGGTTAGCCATATTACAGAATTTGAATATATTATAGTAGACAATGAAGTAGAGGCCCTTGTTTTAGAAGCTAATCTAATCAAGAAAAATAGACCCAAATATAATATTCTATTAAGGGACGATAAACAATATCCATATATAAAGGTTACATTAAATGAAAAATATCCAAGGGTAGTCAAGACAAGACAGATACTAAAAGATGGTGCCAAGTACTTTGGTCCATATCCTAGTGCATCTGCTGTAAATGATTCTATAGATATCATTCATGATATCTATCCCATAAGGAATTGTAAATTAAATTTAGAGAAAAACTTAGGTAATTTTAGACCCTGTTTAAATTACTTTATAGGTAAATGTATGGCTCCATGTCTTGGCAATGTAGACGAAGAAGAGTATATGAAAATGATTAAGGATATCATACAATTTCTAGATGGCAAAAATCTAAGCTTAATAGATAATATAGAAAAAAAGATGATTGAATCATCAACGAAACTTGAATTTGAAAAGGCTAGTATATATAGAGATCAACTAAATGCCTTAAGAACACTTCAAGAGGAGCAAAAAATCGTATCAGCCAATGGTATTGATCAAGATGTCATAGCCATGGCTAGAGGTATAGAAGAGGTATGTGTTCAAATATTCTTTATTCGGTCAGGTAAGATCATAGGTAGAGAACACTTCTTGATGGAGGATAATTTTAGGGAAGATAGAGGAGAGATTCTTAGTTCCTTTATAAAACAATTCTATATAGGTTCGGCATTTATTCCAAAGGAAATAATAGTTGAGGATGAAATCACTGACTCGGAAGTCGTAGAAAAATGGTTAGGTAATAAAAAAGGTACAAAGGTATCTATTATTCTACCAAAAAGAGGGGAAAAACTTAAATTAATTGAAATGGTTAGAAAAAATGCCTTGGAGATGCTGAATAAATATGGAGATAGATTCCTTAAAAAGCATAGAGAGAATTTAAAAGCATTGGAAGAATTGCAGGATATCCTAAAATTAGAAGATTTACCTGAAAGAATCGAAGCCTTTGATATTTCCAATACTAGCGGAGTTCAATCTGTAGGTTCCATGGTTGTATTTGAAAATGGAGAAGCTAAGAAATCTGATTATAGAAGGTTTAGAATTAGATCGGTGGATACACCGGATGATTATGCTAGTATGGAAGAAGTCCTTAAGCGAAGATTTATTCGTGGTCTAGAAGAGAAGGAACAAATTGACCATAGTGTAGTTATGAAGGGATTTTCTAACTTCCCTGATTTAATAATGATAGATGGTGGTAAAGGACAAGTAAATATTGTCCTAGGGGTCTTATCCAAATTGGGAATAAATATACCGGTATGTGGTCTAGTTAAAGATGATTATCATAAAACAAGGGGAATTATCTACAATAATAAGGAGTATCATTTGTCTATGGATTCCCTAGGATTTAAAATGATTTATAAAATTCAAGAAGAAGCTCATAGATTTGCCATAAGCTACCATAAGAGTCTAAGAACTAAGGATATGTTTAAATCACAATTAGATGATATTAAAGGAATTGGTGAAAAACGAAAAATTGCTTTAATGAAACATTTCCAAAGCATAGATAAAATCAAAAATGCAAGTATTGAAGATTTGGTAACTGTAAAGGGTATGAATAGAACAGTGGCAGAAAATTTATACAATCATTTTGAAAAAGAAAGAGAGGAGAAAAATAATGGATAGAAGGCTATACAGATCTGATACAAATAAGATGTTATCCGGTGTTTGTGGTGGTATAGGTGAATATTTTAATATAGATCCTACACTAATTAGATTAGCCTGGGTCATATTAAGTGTTCCTACTGCTTTATTTGGAGGACTAATAGCATATATAATAGCAGCAATAATAATACCAAATAGATAGGTGATAAAATGAGTTTTGTATCTTTAAAAGAAATAATAGATGAAATGAAATTAGAGATTATTTATGAGTCTACTGATATTGATGATATCAAAGTATACTCTAGTGAAATCAGTAGACCAGGACTACAGATTGTAGGTTATTTTGAAAAGTTCGTACCTGAGAGGCTACAGGTAATTGGAAGCGCTGAATGGCATTATTTTGAGGAATTGCCTCATATGCTAAGATACGATAGTTTGGATAAGTTTTTAGCCCATCCTATTCCCGCCCTAATAGTATCTAGGGATTTACCAATATTTCCAGAACTATTGGAGCTAGCAAAAAAACATAATAAGACGATATTAAGATCAAAAGAGATCACTTCAAAATTATTTAATAAAATTATTAGCTATATAGATATACAACTATCACCTGAAACTAGAATGCATGGGGTTCTAGTGGAGGTTTATGGAGTAGGGGTATTGATTACTGGAAAATCAGGAGTAGGTAAATCAGAAACTGCTTTAGATTTGGTAATTAGAGGACATAGGTTAATCTCAGATGATATCGTCATTATAAAAAGAATAGAGGATATGCTACAGGGTAGATCACCTGAAATAACAAGACATTTTATGGAGATTAGAGGATTGGGTATTTTAGACATTGAAAGATTGTATGGTGTTGGCTCAGTAAAAAACGATGAGTTTATCGAGAAGGTTATAGAGCTAGAAATTTGGGATGATAATAAGGAGTATGACAGAATAGGACTTGATGAGAGATTTGTAGAAATATTAGGAGTTCCTATATCTACATCCACAATACCTGTACGTCCTGGTAGAAACGTAGCTATGATTATTGAAGTAGCAGCAAGAAATTTCAGACAAAAAATATTAGGTTATAATGCTGCCAATGAATTAAATCAAAGAATCATAAGGCAAATTGAGATTAATAAAAATAATAAAGAGAAGGAAATAGATGGTAATTAAGAATTGTATAAAATCTGTCAAATTTTTGACAGATTTTGTCTATCCTAGTTGACTTTATTTTTAATGTTTACTATACTTATAATAGTATAGAGTAATTTAATATACTGATAAACTATAAATTTGAGAAGACAACGCTTTCAAATTTTAGCTTATATAAGAAAAGGGAGGTTTCATATACTATGGCAAAAACAATGAAAACTATGGATGGTAATACGGCTGCATCGTATATTTCATATGCATTTACAGATGTTGCAGCAATTTATCCAATTACACCATCATCAGATATGGCTGAACATGTTGATGAATGGGCAGCAAATGGTAAGAAAAATATCTTTGGTCAAGAGGTATTAGTAAAAGAAATGCAATCAGAAGCGGGTGCGGCGGGAGCAGTACATGGCTCATTGCAAGCAGGAGCATTGACTACTACATACACTGCTTCTCAAGGATTATTATTAATGGTTCCAAATATGTATAAAATGGCTGGTGAATTATTACCGGCAGTATTCCATGTTTCTGCAAGAGCATTGGCGTCTCATGCATTAAGTATCTTTGGTGACCACCAAGACGTTATGGCTGCAAGACAAACAGGATTTGCTCTATTAGCTTCAGGTAGTGTTCAAGAAGTTATGGATTTAGGTGGGGTTGCTCACTTAGCAGCAATTAAAGGTAGAGTTCCATTCTTACATTTCTTTGATGGATTTAGAACCAGTCATGAAATTCAGAAAATCGAAGTTATGGAATATGATGATTTAGAAAAATTATTGGATTATGAAGCATTACAAGAATTTAGAGAAAGATCTTTAAATCCTGAAAACCCTGTTACAAGAGGTACAGCTCAAAACCCTGATATCTACTTCCAAGCAGCAGAAGCTTCCAATCCATTTTATGATAAAATTGGTGGAATTGTTTACGATTATATGAAAGAAATAACTAAGATCACAGGTAGAGAATACAAACCATTCAACTACTATGGTCATCCAGAAGCAGAAAATATTATCATCGCTATGGGTTCTGTAACTCAAACGATTGAAGAAACTATAGACTATTTACTTGATAAAGGCGAAAAAGTTGGATTACTTAAAGTTCACTTATATAGACCTTTCGTACCAGAGTATTTCCTAGATGTACTTCCAAAGACAGTTAAGAAAATAGCTGTTTTAGATAGAACAAAAGAAAAAGGTGCTATTGCTGAACCATTACACTTAGATATTAAGAGTGTATTCTATGATAGAGAAGAACAACCAGTTATTGTTGGTGGAAGATATGGTTTAGGTTCAAAGGATACGACTCCTTCACAAATACTTTCAGTATTTGAAAATCTAAAACAAGACCAACCAAAAGATAGATTTACTATAGGTATAATAGACGATGTAACGAATACATCACTTGAAATAAAAGAAGTAATCAATACAGAACCCAAAGAAACTATCAAATGTAAATTCTGGGGATTCGGTTCTGATGGTACAGTAGGAGCTAACAAACAAGCTATTAAAATCATCGGTGACGATACTGACATGTATGCTCAAGGATATTTCTCCTATGACAGTAAAAAATCTGGTGGTGTTACAATATCCCACTTAAGATTTGGTCATGAACCAATTAAATCAACATACTTAATATCAGATGCTGACTTTATGTCATGTTCAAAGCAATCCTATGTATATCAATATGATATCTTAAAAGGATTAAAAGATGGAGGAACATTCCTACTGAACTGTATATGGGATGAAGAAGAGCTAGAAGCAAATCTTCCAGCGAATATGAAAAAATATATTGCTGAACATAATATAGACTTCTACACTATTAATGCTACGAAAATAGCTACTGATATAGGCCTTGGTGGAAGAACAAACATGATTATGCAATCTGCATTCTTTAAATTAGCAAATGTATTACCAATAGATGAGGCTGTTGAACATCTAAAGAAATCTATCGTAGATGCTTACGGTTCAAAAGGTGAACAAATTGTAAATATGAACTATGCAGCGGTAGATAAAGGCATCGAATCATTAGTTAAGATTGAAGTAAAAGATTCTTGGAAAGATGCAGTTGGCTCTGATGATCCAGAAAGAAATGTTCCAGAATTCATAAATGACATTCTAATACCAATGAATAGACAAGAAGGAGATAATCTGCCTGTAAGTGCATTTGTAGGTAGAGAAGATGGTACTTTCCCACATGGAACAGCAGCATATGAAAAACGTGCAATAGCTGTAGAAGCTCCTCATTGGATCAAAGAAAACTGTATCCAATGTGGCCAATGTTCATTCGTATGTCCGCATGCAGTAATTAGACCTTTCTTATTAGATGAAGAAGAAGCTGCCAATAAGCCAGAAACATTTGATACACTTAAACCTATGGGTAAAGGTCTAGAAAACCTAGAGTATGCTATAAGAGTATCCGTACTTGACTGTACAGGATGTGGTAACTGTGCTGAAGTATGTCCGGCTAAGGAAAAAGCTCTTGTAATGAAACCATTCGAAGAAGAATTCGAAGAGCAAGCGCCTAACTGGGAATATGCAATGACAATTATAGATAAAGGCGACCTAATGAATGTAAACACTATAAAAGGTAGCCAATTTAGACAACCATTACTTGAGTTCCACGGAGCTTGTGCTGGATGTGGAGAGACAGCATATACTAAATTGATTACTCAATTATATGGAGATAGAATGTATATAGCGAATGCTACAGGTTGTTCATCAATCTGGGGTGGATCAGCACCATCAACTCCATATTGTAAAAACCAAGAAGGCAAAGGACCAGCTTGGGCAAACTCATTATTTGAAGACAATGCTGAGTTTGGATACGGTATGGCAATCGCTGTTAGACAAACTAGAGATAAGATTAAACTATTAATGGAAGAATTCCTTGCATTAAATCTTGATTCAGAACTAAATGAATACTTCAAACAATGGGTTGAAGGTATGAAAGATGTAAATGAATCTAAAGCAGCAACAGGCATGATTTTACCAAGATTAGATCAATCTACAGGTAATGCAGAAGCTGACAAGATATTAGCTGATATTAGAGATAGAAAAGACTACCTAATCAAAAAATCAATCTGGATCTTTGGTGGAGACGGATGGGCTTATGATATAGGCTTTGGTGGATTAGACCATGTATTAGCTTCTGGTGAAGATGTAAATATCTTTGTAATGGATACAGAAGTATACTCAAATACTGGTGGTCAGTCATCAAAAGCGACACCAACAGCTGCTGTAGCTAAATTCGCTGCATCAGGTAAAGAAATCAGAAAGAAAGATTTAGGTATGATGATGGCAACTTACGGATATGTTTATGTAGCTCAAATTGCTATGGGTTCAAATATGAATCATACAATAAAAGCACTTAACGAAGCAGAATCCTATGATGGTCCATCACTAGTTATTGCTTATGCTCCATGTATTAACCATGGTATAAGAACAGGAATGGGTACAAGTGTAAGACAAGAAAAGAGAGCGGTAGAAGCAGGATACTGGCACTTATATAGATTCGACCCTAGATTAGTAGATCAAGGCAAGAATCCATTCCAATTAGATTCAAAAGAACCAAAAGAATCATTTAGAGATTTCATAACTTCTGAAGTAAGATATACTTCACTGCAAAAGAAATTCCCTGAGCTAGCTGAACAATTATTCGTAGCTGCAGAGAAAAATGCAAAATTAAGAT
>JAAYGX010000185.1 GCA_012735585.1 Tissierella sp. | reverse complement strand
TAGCAAACTCTATGCCGTATGCTTCTGCTATTTTGCTAAAGTCAGGATTGATACTTAAGTCCACAAAGGAATATCTCCCATCATTAAACATTTCTTGCCACTGTCTTACCATTCCTAGGTAAGAATTATTTATTATAATTATTTTAATTGGCAAATTATACTGCTTAATCATCATCAACTCATGATAAGTCATTTGAAATCCTCCATCACCTACAACAGCTATTACTTTTTCTTTGGGTTTTCCAATCTGTGCTCCTATTGCAGCCGGAAGTCCAAATCCCATTGTTCCTGAACCCCCTGATGTTATAATTGTATTCGGCCTATTAAAACTTAAATATTGGGCTACCCACATTTGGTGTTGACCGACGTCTGTTGTAACTATGGCATTCCCTTGAAGAGTATTATTAATAGACGTCATTACCTCTTGTGGCATCAATTTACCTTCTTTGCTTTCTTCATAGGATAATGGATATTCACTTTTCCATTGATTTAATTTTTCAATCCACTCTTTATGGTCTAGCTTTTCTATAGAGCTATTGAAGTTTTCCAAAACATTTTTTAAATCTCCAACGATTGGTACATGGATTAATTTGTTTTTCCCTATTTCTGCCGGATCTATATCGATATGTATGATCTGAGCATTAGAGGCAAATTTCTCTGGATTTCCTGCGATCCTATCGTCAAATCTTATGCCAGCAGCTATGATTACATCTGCTTCCATTGTTGCATAGTTTGCTGTAACAGTACCATGCATACCAAGCATTCCAAGATTTAATTGGTCATCACTTGGAAATACTCCAAGTCCTAGTAAGGTAGTAGTCACAGGTGTGTTTGTTTTTCTAGCAAATTCCCTTAAATCATCTGAAGAACCTGATTTTATAACCCCTGCTCCTGCTATTATCAATGGTTTTTTTGCCTCTTTTATAAGTCCAATTGCTGTCTTAATCTGTTTTTTATGACCTTTTATCGTAGGGTCATAACCCGGAAGCTGTGTATCCTTGTTGAAACTTTTTTCAAACTCATCATAGTCTATTTCCCCTAGTTGAATATCTTTTGGTATATCGATTAGTACAGGCCCTGGTCTTCCAGTAGTTGCAATATAATATGATTCTTTTATTATTCTAGGTAAATCCCTAATATCAGTAACTAAATAGCTGTTTTTCGTAATAGGCAAGGTAATCCCCACAATATCACTTTCTTGAAACGAATCCTTTCCCAACATATTCAGTCCAACTTGTCCTGTTATAGCTAATAGTGGAACTGAATCCATATGAGCTGTCATTATTCCTGTAACTATATTTGTAGCTCCTGGTCCTGAAGTAGCTATACATACGCCTACCTTTCCTGAAGCCCTTGCATAGCCATCTGCCTCATGGGCTGATCCTTGTTCATGTCTTGAAAAATAATGATTGATCTTTTTATATTTGTAAATTTCATCATATATTGGAATTACTGAACCCCCTGGATATCCAAATATATCCCTAATCCCTAGTCTGTATAGACATTCTAATAAGATTCTAGACCCATTGATTTTTTCTTTTTTCATAATATACCACCTTCTTTAATTTATGGTTATTTGGAATTATTGAAAGTATTTGTGTTAAGTTTGAATTGTCTGTGCCCCTGGGTCAATACGTAGTCGAATATAGCAAATTTGTTCACTCGTTACACTGGTGCAATTTTGATATTCTTTACGGTTGACCTACCATCGATTTTCAGGAAAATACTGAAAATCGATGGTAGGGCATACACAAAAAGTCCCTAGTATATAGAAATATACTAGGGACGAATAAACTCGTGGTACCACCCATGTTTACGACTGACTCACATCAGTTGCCTTTTCAGGTCCAAGTTATAAAAAACTTTAACCCTAGCCATGTAACGGTGGCACTTCTCATAGAGAATCCGGTCTTGCTTACTTTTGATTTACAATTTCAGCTGGACAGCTCTGGAGTGATTTATTATATACATTCTCAATTCTGACTCTCACCATTTGTCAGTTCTCTGTAATTAAGGTCTTATGTATTTTTTTCTCCGTCTTAACTTTTAATATTCTGGATTTTTGTAATTATTAGATATCTTAAACTATATTTCTAAGTTTGTCAACACCTTTTTAAAATTATTTAAAATCCTGGATGTACCAATCCTTGTTTATAAAATCTATTAAGATACTTTAACCATCAATTAAATACTATAGGCCTCTTTACAAAACATAAGATTTAACTCCCTATACCAAATACACCAAATATTATAAAGTACATTATCATTGGGAACACAATTAAACCAATTATCTTTAATCCAAATCCAGCTTTCATCATATCTTTTATTTCAAATGCACCTGTACTATATGCTATAGCATTAGGAGGTGTTCCTGGTGGTAACATGAAGGCAAAGTTAGATGCTAGCATACATACCAACATCAGCCTTAATGGCTCCATTCCAATACCATTTGCTATCCCTACAAGTACTGGTAAGAAAGATGCTACTACTACTGCATTTGATGTAACTTCTGTTATAAATGCTGCAATTACTCCAACTACGATTATTATCATCAGCTCGCTCATTCCATTTAATCCACCTAAACTACCAGCTATCCAGCTAGTAACTCCTGCATCTGTAAGGGCATTACCCATTACCATAGATCCACCAAGTAGAATCATAGTTTCCCAAGGTGCATCCTTAAATGCTTCTTTACCACTTAATACATATTCACCCTTTTTGAAGTTAACTGGAATTAGTAGAAAGGCCATTGCTATTGCTATTGCTATTGTTTCATCCGTAGCAAATGGTATATATGGTTTCCAAAGTTCACTGGACATCCATGTTAATACCGCTACTACAAATATTGCAGCTGTAACTTTTTCACCTTTATTCATAACTCCTAATGCTTTATATTCTTCTTTTATTACATTTACATTAATTTCATCTAGTTTATCAATCTTATAAAATTTAACCAAGTATATCCAAGCCAATGGAATCATTACTATTACAAAAGGTAAGCCTATTTTCATCCATTCTACGAAAGAAATATTTACACCAATTGTTTCTGAAATTATACTTGTTCCTGTAGGAGTTGTAGTTGTACCTATTAGGGTACCTAGTCCTCCTAGAGTTGCAGCATAGGGAATGGCTAGTACCATTCCTTTCTTGAAACCAGCTGAAATCTGTTTGTCCATCGTTGCTATAATTGACATTGCCACTGGAAGCATCATTGCTGTTGCTGTTGTATTTGACATCCACATGGACACTACTGCTGTTGCTAATATAAATCCTAGAACAATCATTGCAGGTTTTTTACCAACCATCATTACTATCCAAAGAGATATTCTTCTATGTAATCCCCACTTAACCATTGCAGTTGCAAGAAATCCTACTCCCAAAACAAGGAACACAGTTTGATAGGAATAATGCCTAAACAACTGGATATCATTTTGACCCCTAGCACCTGTAATTCCTAATACGGGATAAAGCAATATAGGCAGTAGGGCCGTTGCAGGAATTGATATTGCCTCTGTCATCCAAAATATAATCATAAGTACAGATACCGCCAGAATCTTTTGCCCAACTACTGACAATCCGTCAGGCTCTGGCATTATTAAAATGACTATCATCGCTAATATACCAGCTATTAAACCAATTTTTCTAACTGGATACTCTCCTAAAAACCCTTCATTAACTTTTTCCATGGTTTACCTCCTGTCTATTTCCTTCTTTATAAGTTCTGTCATTTCAGTAGTTCTTATGGCTTTTTCATTATTAATTATAATATCCGATGTTCTATGGCCTGCCTTTAGTACCTTATCTATTGCTTGTTCTATTGTGTCCGCCTCTTCTTGAAGATTAAATGAAAACTTCAGCATCATTGCCACAGATAGAATGGTAGCTATTGGGTTTGCTATTCCTTTTCCTGCTATATCTGGAGCTGACCCGTGAATAGGCTCATATAGTCCTGCTCCTGAAGCTGCCAAGCTTGCTGATGGAAGCATTCCTATGGAACCTGTTATCATGCTTATTTCATCGGATAATATGTCTCCAAAGAGATTAGAAGTCAGTATTACATCAAATTGTTTTGGATTTTTTATGACCTGCATGGCTGCATTGTCCACATACATATGATTTAGTTCGACTTCAGGATAATTACCAGACATTTCATTTACCACTCTTCTCCATAGCCTAGAACTTTCAAGCACATTGGATTTATCAACACTTGTTAGGTGTTTATCTCTCTTCATTGCCATTTCAAATCCAATCTTGGCGATTCTCTTTATTTCCATTTCGCTATAGGCTTCAATATCATAAGCAGTAGGACCATTTTCTGTTTCCTTGATCCCACTTTCTCCAAAATAAATTCCCCCTGTCAGCTCTCTTACTACAAGGATATCAAAACCTTCCCCCACTATTTCAGTCTTTAGAGGACATGCATCCTCTAGTGCTTTAAAAAGCATACCAGGCCTTAGATTTGCAAAGAGACCTAGTTCCTTTCTTAGTCCTAAAATTGCCCTTTCAGGTCTTTTATCCCTTGGAAGATCATCCCATTGATTCCCTCCTACGGCTCCCAGAATAACTGCATCACTATTTTTACAAACATCTATGGTTTCAGCTGGTAGGGGTTCCCCGTATTTATCATAGGCAGAACCTCCTGCTAGAACTTCTCTATAATTAAATTTATGATTAAATTTTTCTCCAATTAAATCAAGAATCTCCATGGCAGAACTAACTACTTCAGGTCCTATACCATCACCTTTAACTATTGCAATATTAAATTCCATATTTTATCTCCCCCTAGATTTTTGCCTTGACGTAGTTTACTAGACCTTCTTTTTGAATTATCTTCTGTATAAAGTCTGGATATGGTTGTCCTTTATAGGTTTCGCCTTTGCTTATATTGCTGATCTCACCAGTTTCAAAATTTACTTCCACTTCATCCCCATCTTCTATATTCCTTGAAGCCTCTGCGCTTTCTATAATTGGAAGGCCCATGTTAAAAGAATTTCTATAAAAGATTCTAGCAAAGCTTTCAGCAATTACACACGATACTCCAGATCCTTTAATTGCAATTGGAGCATGCTCTCTAGATGAACCACACCCAAAGTTTTTTTGGCCTACTATAATATCACCAGCTTCTACTTTTGATGCAAATTCCTTATCGATATCCTCCATGCAGTGTTTTTTAAGTTCTTCTGGGTCTGCCGTACTTAAATATCTTGCTGGAATTATTACATCAGTATCTATATTATCTCCATATTTAAAAACTCTTCCTCTTGCCTTCATATTAATTCACCTCTCCGATTTTTTCTGGGTTATAAATTTTTCCTGCTACTGCTGATGCTGCAGCTACTGCAGGGCTTGCTAAATATATTTCTGACGTTGAGTGACCCATTCTTCCAACGAAGTTTCTATTGGTAGTTGCTACACATTTTTCACCTTCAGCCAAAATTCCCATATGTCCCCCAAGACATGGACCACAGGTTGGTGTACTAACTGCTGCCCCTGCCTCTATGAAGATAGAAATAAGCCCTTCTTCTATAGCTTGAAGATATATTTTTTGAGTGGCTGGGAATATGATGGTGCGGACTCCCTTTTTAACCTTTTGTCCCTTAAGGATCTTAGCCGCTGCTCTTAAATCGTCAATTCGACCATTTGTACAGGACCCTATGACCACTTGATCTATTTCCACATCTCCAGCCTCATCTATGGTCCTAGTATTCTCAGGTAAATGCGGGAAGGCAACTGTAGGCCTTAAGCTAGATAAATCGATAGTATATTCTTCATCATATACAGCATCTTGGTCAGCTTCATATACCTTGAATTCCCTTGTTGAATGATTCTTCATATAATCAATTGTTATCTCATCAACTGGAAATATCCCATTTTTGGCACCGGCTTCAATAGCCATATTGGAAATTGTAAATCTATCATCCATTGTTAAATTTTTGATTCCTTCACCAATAAATTCCATGGATTTGTATAGGGCTCCGTCTACGCCAATTTTACCAATTATATGAAGGATTACATCCTTTCCACTGACCCATTTTGAAGGTTTGCCTACTATATTAAATTTAATAGCTGGTGGTACTTTGAACCAAGCCTCACCCGAGGCCATGCCTGCTGCCATATCAGTAGATCCAACTCCTGTTGAGAAAGCCCCCAATGCACCGTATGTACATGTATGGGAGTCAGCCCCTATAACTACATCTCCTGCTACGACTAATCCTTTCTCAGGCAACAAAGCATGCTCTATACCCATCTCCCCTATTTCAAAATAATTAGTTACCTCTTGAGCATTTGCAAATTCCCTCATGAATTTACATTGTTCAGCAGATTTAATATCCTTGTTTGGTGTAAAGTGATCAGGAACCAATGCTATTTTGTCCTTATGAAATACCTCGTTGGCACCCATTTTATGAAATTCATTGATTGCCGGTGGTCCTGTAATATCATTTCCCAAAACCATATCTAATTTAGCTTCAATAAACTGTCCTGCTACCACCTTTTCTACTCCTGCGTGTGCAGCTAAAATTTTCTGTGTCATTGTCATACCCATTTTTATTTCCTCCTTTTTAGTCATAATTATTCAAATTCTAAGCGATACTGTTTACCGCATTTATATATGCTTTTATACTTGCTTCTACCACATTTATGCTTGTACCTCTTCCTGTATAACGATGATTTCCATATTTTAACTTCACTACTGAATATCCCAAGGCATCTGTACCTTCTGTAACGGATTGGATGGAATAATCCTCCAACTCCACATGGATATCCAAACATTTGTCAATAGCACTAAATGCTGCATCTACAGGTCCTTCTGCAAAGGAGATGCCTTCTATATCTATACCGTCCTTATTTAAAACAACTGAAGCTGTGGTTGTGATGGTATTTCCACTATTGATTACAAACCTTACTAATTTATACTTATCTTCTACTTTGCTTTCTCTGTTGGTGATAATTGCATCTATATCTTTGTCATAGATCTCTTTCTTTTTATCTGCCAATTTCTTAAATTCTTCAAAAGCAATATCTATCTCCCCTTGAGTAAGTTCATATCCCATTGACTTTATTTTATCTTTAAAAGCGTGTCTTCCAGAATGTTTTCCAACAACGATATTGTCTGTAGTGATTCCTATGGACTCAGGTTTCATTATTTCATAAGTTTCTGGGTTGTTCAGTACTCCATGCTGATGTATTCCTGATTCATGAACAAAAGCATTGGCCCCTACGATTGCCTTATTTGGCTGAACTCCAACCCCTGTTATACTGGCTAATAGGTTGCTGGTTTTCATGATTTCTTTTGTATTTATGTTAGAAATAAATCCATATTGATCTTGCCTTACATTCATAATCATTACCAACTCTTCTAATGCCGCGTTTCCTGCTCTTTCACCTATGCCGTTGACTGTACATTCAAGTTGAGTTGCACCCGCTTTTGCTGCTGCCAATGTATTTGCAACTGCTAATCCTATATCATTGTGACAGTGAACAGCGATTTCTACTTTATCTAGGTGCTTAGATTTTTTTCTTATGTCCATAATAAAGTTATAATACTCATCAGGTGTGATATAACCAACGGTGTCCGGAATATTTATGATCTTTGCCCCTGCTTCTATTACACGGTCAAATATTTCTGCTAGGAAATCGGGATTACTTCTTGTAGCATCTTCTGCCGAGAATTCTACTTCTGGGCATAGGCTAGAGGCATATCTGACCATTTCTTCTGCTCTTCTTATGACCTCTTCCGGTGCCATCTTTAGTATATATTCCATATGAATATCTGAAGTAGCTATAAAGGTGTGTAGTCTTGGTTTTGCTGCCCCCTTTACAGCTTCCCATGCCTTATCAATATCTCCTTTCACCGCCCTTGCAAAAACTGCAACAGTGGAGTCTTTTATTTCATTTGCTATAATCTTGATAGATTCAAAATCACTATTGGATGCTACAGCAAAACCCGCTTCTATTACATCAACCCTCATTTTTTCCAACTGTTTCGCTAATAATAACTTCTCCTTCGTATTCATACTGCAACCAGGTGACTGTTCTCCATCTCTTAAAGTTGTATCGAAGAATTTTATTCTTTTTGTCATTTTAACTCCCCCTTAAGCGTTCAATTTATTTGCAATTGCCAATCTTCTGAACTATATTTGTATAGCTATATCGTATTTTTGAATTAGTTGGTTCACTGTGTTAAGGCATAAAAAAACCTTCGTCTCTATAAGTTTAACTTATAGGGACGAAGGTTACGTTCGTGTTACCACCCTAATTCATAGCAAAAGCTATCTCAATCCTGGACAATCATCCAGTATCCATATAACGGTGGCTCCGTCTTCACCTAATTTTATATTTCTCAGTGAAGCTGCCAGAAAGCTAGTATTACATATCCTACTTATACTAATTCACACCAACCATTAGCTCTCTTTAATTAAGTAAGTGATATCTTTCTCTTTCTGATTGCATTTCATAATCATCATTTATGTTATTAGGACTCATTATATATTCAAGCCAACTAGGATGTCAAGTGTTATTTCAAAAATTTTTTATTGTTTTTTTTATGCAAACATTTTACATGGCTTATAATACAAGGGTTATTTTTATTTTTTTTATATATTTTTCTCTCCGTCAATACTTTTTTTATTCTGGTTTTTGTAATTAACAGATCTAAATTCTCCATCCTTATTTACAATTCCATTAATTAATTTTGGTGGTGCAACTTTCGTATTTGAAAAAGTGTAGGTATTTAGTAGTCTTTCTATAGCTCTTTCAGTTTTTTCTTCATCATTGCTGTATATCTTTGCAATAGTGTCTCCTATATTAACCTTATCCCCAACCTTTTTTATTAGCTCAATTCCTACAGCTAAATCAACTATACTATCTTTAGTTTCCCTACCTGCACCTAATTCCAAAGCACTCATACCTACTTCATCC
This sequence comes from Tissierella sp., assembly GCA_012735585.1. Taxonomy (GTDB): domain Bacteria; phylum Bacillota; class Clostridia; order Tissierellales; family Tissierellaceae; genus JAAYTL01. The sequence continues at coordinate 192 of JAAYGX010000185.1, read as the reverse complement.
GCCTCTATATGTTGGATATATCCACTTTCAGTTGATTTAATATCAACTATATGTTTAGCCTGAGGAAGTAGGGACGGATGATCTATTAAGTCTCCATTTCCACCTTGTCTTGTGATGAATTCTTTAAATATTTCAAGGGCAGAACCATTATTTACAACTTCCTCAAGCTTTTCTCTAGCTTCTTCTTCATCC
>JAAYGX010000184.1 GCA_012735585.1 Tissierella sp. | reverse complement strand
TTATATATTCTTTCATATCATCATCCTTATAAATAAAAAAGACCTATCAATTACGATAGATCTTCTTAGGGGGAATTTGGTTAATATCCTTACTCTTGTGAGCCTTTTGTAAGACACATGATTTAGTACTTTTTTCCTACAATAACATATTAACACATATTAAAATGGAAAACTGTCCCAAAACTGCCCCTTTTCTGCCCCAAATCTGCTACTTTTTGATTTTGAACCTATTATAGTAAGGTTCTAGTATTTTTGACAGCATATTTAAAGCATCTGAATTCATTTTTCTTATACCTGATATTGTAATATAATTCTTCTGTCTAAATTTATTATTAAAGTTAATTTCTATCTCATTCCAAAACATTCCCTCTAAATACTTACACTCAATTATAAATCTTTCTTGCATAGTTAATGCTTCTAGTGCTGCATCTATTTGCTCTATTTCAATCTGATAAGGATATATTCTTGATTTATCATCCTTTATCCACTCTTTCAATATTTCTATAGCCTCTTCTTTATCTATTATACTTCTCTCCACATAAGAACTAACACTATCAGCTTTTGGCATCCCAAGACTTACTTTAGGAATTGGAAATATTTCTCTAAATGATTCAGGGTCTTCCATTGCCTCTTTAAATGCTCCTATTCTAAGTAATGTTGTTTCTATAACCGATTTCTTTCTTTTGTAATCTTTTAATGCACTCTCAATAACTTTTATGTCCATAACCTACTCCCCTCTCCTAGTAGCTTCTATTTGTCTCTCAACTATACCTAACTCAATTTTAATAGCCCTTAACTTCTCCAATGTAGCTTCATACTTGGACTCTGCTGCATCTCTATCAAATTTATATTTAGCTATTACTTCATTTCCCTTTGAGACATCATTATTTAGTGTTACTGGTAACCCCTTATCTCGATTTATAAGCAGTTCTTTAGCTAAGGCCACCCTATAGATATACTCTGTCCTTGCCTTGTTGTAGCCTTGTTTTTCTAACTCTCCTATGGTGTTGTTTAATTCCTTTCTCATGCGTTCTATCTCTGCAATAAGTAATTGCATATCATCCCTCCCCAATAAAAAAGGATACAAACCTATTGTCTAAAACAATAAATCCGTATCCGCTGGTATATCCAGTAGGATATTATTAATTTGTTACGTTTATTACTTGTAATGCGACATAAAAATACCGCAAATTCATCTCTGAATAATACGGTATTTTTAATATTCACTCTATATTATTTTTTTCGCTTTTAATTATACCTTTTACAACGTATTGCTGAGGTTTCATGTCTAAGCTTTGAGATATATCTCCTTTTATTATAAATAACTTCCCAGAAGAATTTCTTTTATCAAAGTTATATACTCTATACAAATAATAATTGGAGCTATATAGCTTTGAAAAAAGAACTTCATTTTTAGTTATAATAAAAGGTGTTGTTTCTCCAGATGTTGTAGTCTTTACTTCTATATATTTTTCAGTTCCATCTACTTCAAAGGATAAAATATCATATCCAGCTCCATCTCCATCTTCCTCTGAAACATGTCTTACTTTTTCAGCTAAATGTTTCATTCCATTTGAAATAAGCTTCTCTCTTTCAAAATTTAATACCATTAATTCACCAGAAAAACCTAATATTTTTTGTGTTCTAGCTT
>JAAYGX010000017.1 GCA_012735585.1 Tissierella sp. | reverse complement strand
GCATTCGGGAACAAGGATTAAATTATATAATTATGCCCTTTGTTTTCACTTTATTGATTATGCTTCTATTTGTAATCATTATCTATAATGTATTTACCATATGGTATATTAATCGTTTAAGGCAGCTTGGCATACTTAAAAGCATAGGAGCAACGCCTAAGCATATAAAATGGACGGTAATCATTGAGGCGGTAGTTTTATCTGTAATACCTATTATATTAGGTCTGGGATTAGGGCATCTTTTTTGTTATTTCGGCATAGATATAATAAAAAATATGGTGAATTCTGATGCAAATGGAAGTATATTTAATCTTACTTTTAAGACATCGCCTGTAATTATTATAATAATTATAACGCTATCATTTCTAACGATTCTTTTATCTATCTCAAGGACTGCCAGGAAACTAAGTAAAATATCCCCTATTGAGGCTATTCGATATAGTGGATTCAATGATAAACATTATAAAAGTAATAAAAATAAAAGTAGCCAGATTGATTACAATAATATAAATATAATATCCAGTCTTTCAAAGGATTCATTAAGAATAAATAAGAAGGGGTTTAGAACTACAATCATATCCATAGGCATTGGATTTACGATTTTATTTGTGTTCTTGGTTGTTCTATCCGGTATAAAGGCGGAAGAGATATTAAATAGTATGGAAATATATCATCCTATACAAATGGACTTATATAGTGATAATATCATTGGAGAAGATCTATATAGGGAAATAGATAAAATTTCTGATGTGAATAAAAGCTTGGTGTTTAAAGGATATAGTGTATTATTTCAAGTAAAACCTGAAGACGAATCAAATGAATTTAGGAATATCGGTGGCTTTAAGAATATTGACAGTAGAAAATTTAGTGTAAGGAATAAAGGGAATTATTATGAGGTTGCTGGACATATCGTTGGCATGGACAGTGATAGTTTTAATAATTATGCCAAATCACTAGATTTAGTTCCAGAAGAGTATTATAATAGTGAAAATCCAAAGGCGATCTTGTTAAACTTAGTTAAGGAAGATATAAATAAACCATTAAAAAGAGCAGAATTTATTCCATATTTAAATGAGGATATTGATTCTCTATCCTTTGGGGAATATGGAGATAAAGGATATGATTTTAATATAGAGATTGGGTTTAAAACTTCAGAAAAACCCTGGGAAGATTATCATTTAAATGCTTATCGTATTGCTCTAATTCTTCCGAAAGAGATGCTCAATACGATGATGGAAGGATTTAGATTACCGGGATATTATAGCCATATGGAGCGGGTATATCTATTGGTAGAGGAAGAAGATATCGATCATGTAAAGAAAGAAATAGAAGATATAACAAAATACTATATTCCTGAGAGCGATTATTATATCTGGGATAAAAATACCTATGAACTGGAGACAGGAGATGCAATGAAGGTGCTTTATTTAATTGCTTTCACCTTTATTATATCCATGGGAATCATAGGGGTATCCAACGCCTATTCAAGTATCAACAATAGTTTAAGAAACAGGAGGCGGGAGTTTGCAATGCTAAAATCCATGGGAATGACCAAGGATGGAATAAAGAAGATGTTTAGATTAGAGGGAATATATTATTGTATATATCCATTTCTTTACTCGATCCCTTTGTGCCTTATCATATTAATTGGAATAGCTCAATTTAATAATAAGATGTATAGTATTAATGATTTCTTATTTTACTTAGAATATAAAACTTTACTTATATATATGATATCTATCACAATCAGCATCTATATTGCATATTATTTTGGCATCAAAAAAATTGAAAAAGATGAGATTGTAGATGTTTTAAGAGATGAAAGTAATTAATAATATAATCAATTGCAGTATTTTTAGAAATTCCCTCGTCATATTAATTAGAGGATATTTGTATACTACAAAGGGGGAGACAGATGAGAAGTAAAACAGGTGGAAGAATTAGATTATTTATCTTGATCATATCGTTGATTTCGATTATTTTTATAATGTTAAAATGGATGCCATTTATAGATGGTGAATTTAAATCTTTAAAGAGAGTTATTGTGATAGATCCAGGCCATGGAGGTGAAGATCCGGGAGCCATAGGATTTAGTGGCAATTATGAAAAAGATATAAATTTGGAGATATCAAAAAAACTTTATGAAAAGTTAAAAGAAAAAGACTACAAAGTAATTCTAACTAGAGACAAGGATGAATATGTAGAGAACCTATCAAGGGCAGAGTTGGCAAATAAAAGAAGAGCTAGAGTGTTTATCAGTGTCCATGGTAATTCCTTAGAAAATAATAGCTCTGTAGATGGTATTCAAGTGCTATATTACCCAAATAGAGAAAGTACAATTGGTGATTTAGATAATAATGAATTAGCACAAATTGTAATGAATTCCATGATTAATGGAACTGGAGCAAAGGATAGAGGAACAATTGAGAGGGAAGACTTAATAGTACTTAATCAGACTAAGATGCCAGCCATATTAATCGAGTATGGATTTATATCCAATGAAAACGAGGAAAAACGATTGTTAACAGATGAATATCAAAATAGAGTAGTGGAAGCAATCGTTTATGGATTGGAAGAATATTTTAGTTTAAATTTAGATAATAATTAAACTCCAGCCATGCTTGCAAAACTTTTATGCCACTTTTTATAATCCACGCATGCTTTGATTCTTATTCCTTTACTAAACTTTGATTTTTCCCATAAAAATACCTCCAAGTAGATAATCTAATTTTAATTAATTAGACTGTCTACTTTGGAAGTATCATATCAATCAGATGCCATTAAAATATATTTAAACTACTTTAGCTTTCTTTTTCTTATCTTTAAATATCCCTGTAATCATAAGAGCTATAGCTCCATCACCAGTAATATTACAAGCTGTACCAAAACTATCTTGCAATGCAAATATGGACATCAATAAAGCCACACCTGCAATATCAAAACCAAGTATACTAGTAACTATCCCTAATGATGCCATTACAGTACCACCAGGAACTCCAGGAGCTGCTACAGCAAATAATCCTAGGAGAAATATAAACAATAGCATAGTACCTAATGGAGGTATATGTCCATATAAAATTTGAGATATTGTCATTACGAAGAAAACTTCTGTAATAACTGAGCCACAAAGATGTACAGTTGAGCAGAATGGTATAACAAAGTCAATAGCCTCTTTATCTAGAACTTTTGATTTTCTAGCACTGTCTAATGCTACAGACATAGTGGCTGCCGATGACATTGTACCAAGAGCAGTAACGTATGCTGGTCCATAGTATTTTATAACTCCCCATGGATTTTCTTTAGATATAAGGCCACCGATTGCATATAATAATGCCATCCATAGCCAATGGGCAATTATTACAATAACAATAACGCTTATAAATACAGGAAGTTGTTTTGTAATACTACCTTCATACGATAATCCAGCAAAAGTAGCTGCTATGAATACCGGAAGAATTGGGATTACCATTTTATTCACTACTGTTAAAATCACTTTATGAAACTCAACAAATATTTTCTCTAAGTTTTGTGATTTTGTCCAGTTAATAGTCAATCCCATCACTATTGAAAATACTAGGGCTGACATAACTGATAGTATAGGTGGAATTGCTAATTGAAATACTAATTCTGGAAGAGGAGTTAATGAAGCAACATTTGTTGGGATATTTAATTTTGGAATTAATGCATATCCCGATATAGCAGAAAATGTACCAGCGCCTATTGAAGAAATATATGCTATAATCAAAGTTGCACCTAACATTTTTGTTGCATTTGATTTTAATTCAATAATAGACGGTGTAATGAACCCAATTATTATTAATGGAACACAGAAAAAGATAAATTGCCCTAAAATTTCCTTGATTGTCATTAAAATACCTATGATTGGCTCGTTTACAATAAGACCTAAAATAATACCCACAAAAATAGCAATTAAAAGCTTTACTAATAGATTATCTTTTAATTTTGACATTCAAATCTCTCCTTTCAGGATAAATAAACGATACTTCATTTGTAACAAAATCTCTGCCCTATTTACCAATCCCCCTTTACCTATTTATATAAGAAATAATCATGCCAGTATAATAATATATGATTAGATAATAATAGCTATGCATCAATGGCTTGAACACGCTACTTTGGAAGAATCATAAATTTAATCATAATAAATAAATCTGTATTTTAATAAGTAATTTTCAGGATTAAAAAAATAATGCTGAGTTTGAAGAAGAATTAACAATAGAAAATTTGCTTTAATTGTTTTCCAAATATGCTTATGCTATATTATAAGTGGATAAACAATTATAATTATTGTATAGAAAGATAGTTAATATAAATATATAACTATTGAAAGGATGATTATATGAGATTACAATTACAAGGTAAATATGCTGATGCTTTAGTTTTTACTAAAGATTTAGAGGATGGAGCTATGGAACAGATAATTAACCTTCTAAATCAAGATTTTATAAAGGGCTCCAAGGTTCGTATCATGCCAGATGTCCATCAAGGAATGGGTTGTGTAATAGGATTTACTGCTGATATGGGTGATAAAGTTATTCCAAATATTGTCGGGGTTGACATTGGTTGCGGCATGCTGACAGTAGAACTTGGTGATATAGATATAGATCTACCTACATTAGATAAAATAGTTTATAATAAAATCCCATCGGGTAAAAATATTCACAATGAGAGAAAATATAATTTTGAAAAACTAAAGGATTTACACTGTCTAAGGGATTTAAAGAACACTAAAAGAATTGAAAGAAGTATAGGTACTTTAGGCGGTGGAAATCATTTTATTGAAATAGGAATTGATGATTATAAGAATAAGTATCTAGTAATACACTCTGGAAGTAGAAATTTAGGAAAACAGGTGGCTGAAATTTACCAAAGGCTGGCGGTAGAACTTTGCAGTGGGAAGGAAGATTACTTTATTAAAAAAGATGAAATTATAAAATCCTATAAAGAAGAAGGAAGAAGAAAGGAAATTAATAAAGTATTAAAGGATTTAGAAAGACAATATAAGGGATTGGATCCTAAATATCCCAAAGACTTATGTTATTTAACTGGGGAGTATAGGGAAAGATATCTTCACGATATGAAGATATGTCAGGAATACGCCAGTACAAATCGTATGGTGATGGCTGATATTATTCTCAAATCCTTATTAAATAAAAGTCTAGATGAATTTAGCTACTTTGAAACAGTGCACAACTATATCGACTTCAAAGACAATATAATCAGAAAGGGAGCCATATCTGCATATGAGGATGAGAAGATCTTGATACCTATCAATATGAGGGATGGTTCCATAATTGGCCTAGGTAAAGGCAATCCTAACTGGAATTTCTCAGCACCCCACGGTGCAGGTAGATTAATGAGTAGAAATGTAGCTAAAGAAGAGCTTACATTGGAAGACTTTAAAAAGACGATGGAAGGAATATATTCAACTTCGGTTAATGCATCTACATTGGATGAATCTCCATTTGCTTATAAGCCAATAGAAGACATCGTTGAAAATCTTCATGAAACTGCTGAAATCCTAAGTATTATTAAACCAATATATAACTTTAAAGCTTAAATAAAGCAAAAATAGATAAAGAAAAAACTTTATCTATTTTTTTGTTGACAATTTATTTCAATGGGTATATACTTAGTTACATAACCAACTAACCGATAAACCAATGAACCAGCCAATAAAACTGTGGAGGTGATTATTTGTTAAACCTAGGTTCGGATAAATCCATATATATACAAATAGCTGAAATGATTGAAAATGAAATAATTCTTGGGAATTTAAAGGATGAGGAGCAAGCCCCATCAACAAATCAGTTTGCTAAAATTTACAATATAAATCCCGCTACTGCCGGTAAAGGACTAAATCTACTGGTGGATGAGGGGATACTTTATAAGAAAAGAGGTATAGGTATGTTTGTTTCAGAAGGAGCACGTAAAAATATTATTAACAAAAGGCAAGGCATATTCTATAAAGAAATATTACCTCAGATAATAGAAGAAGCAGAAAGACTAGAAATTAGTTTGGATGAAATTATAGATCATATTAAGGAAATAAAGGGAGGGGAATAGATTGCTTGAAATTAAAGATTTAAACAAATCATATGGTAAAACTAAAGTACTAACAGATATAAACTTAACCATTGAAGAAAATAAGATATATGGTTTACTTGGAAGAAATGGAGTTGGTAAAACTACACTATTGAAGTTGATGTCAGGCCAGCTAATAAGAAATTCGGGAGAAATTAAACTAGGTGGAGAAGAAATATTTGAAAATCAAAAAGTAATCGAAGATATTTGTTTGGTAAGGGAATTTAATAGTTCTACTAAAGAAATTAAGGTAAAAAATATATTAAGGGCTGCTAGAGGACTTTATAGGAATTGGGATAATGACTACGAAGATTTCTTAATTAAAGAATTTGGTTTAAATACAAAGAAAAAATTGATAAAACTATCTACTGGTAATCAAACTATAGTGGGCCTTATAATAGGCCTAGCTTCAAAAACAAGGATTACAATGTTCGATGAGCCTACATTAGGCCTGGATGCAGCCATGAGATATAAGTTCTATAATTTGCTCCTCGATGATTATGAGAAAAACCCGAGAACAGTAATTATTTCCACACATTTAATAGATGAAGTTACAAACCTCTTTGAAGAGGTAATCATATTAAATGATGAAAAGATTGCATTGAAAGATAAAGTGGATTCCCTAACTAAAAAGTCATACTTTCTATCTGGTCGGGAAGAAGCGATAAATCCAATTATAAAAGACAAAAGAGTAATTCACAGCGAAGAGTTTGGAAGTACAAAAATAGTTGGTATATATGGTGAATTAACAGAAGAAGAGATTCAAAAAATAAAGATGAATAATATTGAAATAAGTAAAATACCACTGCAAAAGTTATTTATCTATTTAACAGAAGATATTATAAAGGAGGGACTATAATGAATTCATCAAAGAGATTGTTTAGATTTTTATGCTCTTACCAACTAGGAGGCGCAGGTGTATTTTGGATTGTTATGTTGATTGTAAATGCATTATCTAGTGTACTAGCATTCTCAATTAAATCAAATGTAACAATGGGACCACATATAAAGAGTGGGCAACTCCTGTCCTTTGCAGGTGCAAATATGTTAGCTATATTTATTTATTTTATTGTCTATGGACTAGAGATGTATTATGAAAGTTTCTCATTAACATCAGGGTTTGGAGTTACTAGAAAAAACTTCTATCTAAATGTTATAGTTAATAATATAATAATGGTGTTAATTTTTTCTGTTGTTCAATTTATATTTTTGAAGATAGATAACTATGCTGTATCAAAGTTAGGATTTGAGCCAATAGTTGAATTTGGATTATTCAGTATGAATGATAGTAGCCTATGGATAATATCTGTATTATCATTTATACTACTAGTTTTTACTTCAATTATGAATCTTATTGGGATACTTCAATATAGATTTGGCTATAAATTTTGGATAAGTTTTGGTATATTTGGACTAGTAACTCAGATGTTAACAAATTTTATAGAAATACTCACTAATAGTTTTGGAACTATTATACAAACCCTTAGTGAGGGATATTTAACAGCAGGTATCACAATAATAATAATTGCATATACCATAGGATATATGCTAATTAGAAGGGCAAATATAAAATAATTCTACTATTATCACGAGCGATAGCGAAGGATCTTGAGCATATTTAAGACACAAGATTCTTCGACTTCGTCTCAGAATGACAGGCAAATAACTATACTGTTTTACTGGTCTCCAACCCCCACTGTCCTTAAAACATATCCTTATAAAAAGTCACAAAAGCACCAGCGGTGGTTCTTTGAGCTAAAGGCAAGCCGCATCTAGCTATACGATAATATCTTTCTTCTTCATCAGGGATATTTCTAAAGTGCTTATCTATTCTTATGGCAACTCTAGTATTGAATCTAATATAATCTTCAATAGAATCTAATATATAGGTTCCTTCTTTGATTTTAAACTCCTTTATATATTTATAACTTCGCTTGATATAGGTTTCATATTGTCTGTGATTGTCGAGTAGTCGTATGTTTGCATGTTGAGGTACTGTCATATCTTGAATTATATGAAGTGCGGCGCCTAGATAAAACATTGATTCACCTAAATTTCCAATATTCCATAGGGATAGAGCATTATAATAATAGTCTCTACCCAGTTCCATTGCATCTTTCCTACCATACAATCCTTTCTTTTTAAAGGGATTGTAGAAGTGACTTGAACTTCTATAATCTTGATCAGCCCATACTGCACCTCTATTTATATCCCAAATATGATTATTGAAAAAATGATATTCAGAAAAATACTCTTCATTTTCTAAAATTCTCAATGCATTTATATTGATAGCCTTATGAACTTCACATTGGGTTTGTATCATTAGTTTTTTAAAAGGGTTGGTAACACTAAAAACAGTATTTAAAACTCTATTATAAGTTGCTTCAAAACCTTCCATTTCATCACCCATAAATTTTCTTAAACTTATTATCTCTAGTTTTATTGATTTTTACACATGGATTTATAAAACATTGATGAAAAGTTATTGCCTGAAACCTTTGCTATTGGTATATTATATATATAGGCTTAATTTAGGAGGAACCAATGAAGAAAATATTAATATTTATAATTATATTTGGAATTATGGTAATAGGAGCAATTTCTTTTTTGCCAGAATATTTGTCTCAAGGAATGAATAATGAAGTAGTAAATATAATAATTCCCAGGGGAGCATCTCTTTCTACAGTTGCAGAGGAACTTCATGACAATGGAGTAATAAGAAGCAAACTTTGGTTTAGATATAAAGGTCAAGATATAGCTAGATATATAAAACCAGGCAACTATGAAATCCAGTCAGGGTTGGAAATATATGACATATTTGAAATCATCCAAAAAGGAGAGCAAGAGGAGCAAATTGCAGTGACATTTCCTGAAGGATTTATCCTGTACCAGTTTGCTCAGAGGATAGAGGAATCAGGCTTAGGTACAGCTGATGAATTTATAGAAGCAACGAATGAATATTTCATTTCCAAGGGATATACATTTGATACATCAAATCTATATTTCAATATGGAAGGGTATTTGTTCCCTGACACTTATTATTTCACAAAGAACCAATCTATGGATCAAATTGTGTCAAAACTCGCATCCACAATGGAGGACGTCTTTACTGACCAATATAAGTCAAGGGCTGAAGAGCTTGGCTTAAGTTTACATGATGTTCTAACTATCGCTTCTTTAATAGAAAGAGAAGCATATAGTGATGCAGAGAGGGCGAAAGTAAGTGGCGTTATATACAATAGATTAGATATTGGAATGCTTCTTCAAATTGATGCAACAGTAATCTATGGACTAGGTGAAGGTAAGGAACATATGACTAGAGTTCTTTATGCTGATCTAGAGAAGGACAATCCATATAATACCTATAAGAATACAGGGTTTCCACCAGGGCCAATCGCTTCTCCAGGTCGAAATTCTATAGAGGCAGCCCTTTACCCTGAGAATCATGATTATTTTTATTATGTTTTAGGAGATAATGGCCATGTATTTTCAAAAACATATGATGAACATTTAAGGAATGTAAGTAAATATAGATAAAAAAAGTAAAAATAGTAGGTTTTTAATATGAAATTTTGTTGGTCTACAATATCAGTTAAAAATTTAGAGGAATCAGTTAAGTTTTATGAGGAGATCGTTGGTCTTAATGTAGTGAATAGATTTCCAGCAGGCCCAGATTCAGAAATTGCATTTTTAGGTGATGGAGAAACAAAGATTGAATTAATTTGGAATAAAAATAAGACGGATATCAATATAGGACAGGATATATCATGGGGATTTACTGTGGATTCAGTAGATGAGAAGATCAATTTCTTAAAAGAAAAGGGAATTGATATTTTAGAAGGTCCATTTCAACCGACTCCCCAATCCAAGTTTTTCTTTATTTTAGACCCTAATGGTCTTAGGATCCAATTTTATGAAGAGGTTAATGGCTAGAAAAACAAGGATGTGATTATTTGGATATTTATGGAGCCTTACAAACCTATTTTGGTTATGATAGGTTTAAAGAAGGACAAGAAAAGATTGTACTCGGTGCCTTAAATGGTAGTGATGTACTGGGGATTATGCCAACAGGCGGGGGGAAGTCGTTGTGTTATCAATTACCAGCTATTTTATTAGATGGAGTTACATTAGTTGTATCTCCGCTAATATCTTTGATGAAGGATCAAGTTGATTCTCTAAATGAGATTGGCATACCTGCTACTTTTATAAACAGCACTTTAGATGATTTTGAGTTAAATCAGAGAATTGAGGAAACAAAACAGGGCAATTATAAGATTCTATATATTGCCCCTGAAAGATTAAATACATATGTCTTTTCAAACTTGATGAAGGATATAAAGGTCTCCATGATTGCAATAGATGAGGCCCACTGTATCAGTCAATGGGGCCATGACTTTAGGCCATCATATACTGAAATTCCTAAATTCATAAGGTCTTTTTCCAGTAGACCAATAGTCGCGGCATATACAGCTACTGCTACAAAATTAATTGTAGAGGAAATAAAAGACTTACTTCAGTTAAAGAATCCTATTGAATCAATAATAGGGTTTGATAGACCAAATCTATTTTATCAAGTGATAAAAGTAAGCGATAAGTTAACATATGTAAGTGATTATATAAATAAGAATTTCCCCGATAAATCAGGGATTATATATTGTGCAACTAGAAAAACAGTAGAATCATTAACTGAGAAACTAAATCAATTAGGGTTCAAGGCTGTAGCATATCATGGTGGAATGGACTCAGAAACACGTCAGAAAAATCAAGATGATTTTATATTAAACAATATTCAAATCATAGTAGCAACCAATGCCTTTGGTATGGGAATAGATAAGCCAGATGTAAGATTTGTAATCCATTATAATATGCCGCAGAATATGGAGGCTTATTATCAAGAAGCTGGAAGAGCTGGAAGAGATGGAGAACCAAGTCAATGTACATTATTATATTCCCCATCAGATATTGTAAAACAAAAGTTTTTGATACAAAGTAGTACCTTTTCTGAAGAAAGAGAAAATATTTTGTATGAAAATCTTCAGTACTTAGTAGACTATTGTAATACAAATGATTGTTTACGATCGATGATACTTAAATACTTTGGAGAGATGTCACAAGAGTCCAAATGTGACAATTGTGGAAATTGCCTAGATGATTCAGAGATGGTGGATATTACTCTCGAATCTCAAAAAATCCTATCCTGTGTTTATAGGGTACAGGAACGATTTGGAATTACTATGGTAATCCAAGTCCTCCGAGGTTCTAAAAACAAGAGATTACTGGAATTTGGATTAGATAAAGTATCCACTTATGGGATAATGAAAGAATATAGTGAAAATGCATTAAGAGAAATCATCATGGCCCTTACTTCAATGGGTTACTTAATTGTAACAGCTGATAAGTTTCCAGTTTTGAAATTAGCAGCCAGTGCCAGGGAGGTATTAAGTGGAAAAGAGAAGGTCCATCATAAGAAACATCTATTGGAAATTAAATCAGCGACTAGGAGAAAAGAAGTATCCTTAGAAGGTGTCTTAGATAGCTTTAATGAGGATTTATTTATAAAACTGAAAGAGTTAAGATACTCATTATCCCAAGAAAAAGGAATGGCTCCCTTCATGATATTTCATGATGCTACTTTAAAGGAAATGGCATCTTACTTCCCGCAAGATAAGGAATCCATGCTGGCAGTTAAAGGAATTGGTGAAAAGAAATATGAAACCTATGGTGAAAAGTTTTTAGAAGTTATCAAGGAGTACTGCATAAATAAGAATATACAGCCTATAGAAATAGTAAAAGAAAAAGTGATAGATAGGGGTAGAGCTACAGTAGATAGATACCAATCAACCTATGATTTATACCTTGAGGAATTATCTTTAGATGAAATAGCTGAAAGAAGAAGCCTTACCATAAGTACAATTATAGAACATTTGTCAAAATGCGAAAAAAGAGGACAAAGTGTAGATTGGTCAAGTTTTAAAGTTGATACTGATATTGAAGCAAAGATATTATCAGCCATTAATGAAGTAGGAGCTGAGAGATTAAAGCCAATTAAAGAACTATTACCAGAAGATATAAGTTATGAAGATATTCGAATAGTAATAGCTAAGAATAATTTAAATTGATACTAAATAGAAATGATATTTTATTAATATAAAATTCATTTCTATTTTTTTATTTTCCTACATAAACATATACTAGAACTAAAATCAATATTAGATTGGAGTGATGAGTATGTATGATCTGGTTTTGAAAGAGGGACTAGTTGTAGATGGCACCAGAGGGAACTCTTATGAGGGGTCTATTTGTATAAAAGACGGTAAAATTACAGCTATTACAAATATGGATGACCTAGAAGCAATGGAGATCATTGATTGCAAGGGTAAAGTCATATCACCAGGATTCATAGATCTACACCAGCATTCAGACGCTTCTCCACTAAACTTAATTGAACCAAAGAGCATGATTCATCAAGGGGTTACATCAGAGATATCAGGCAATTGTGGTATTTCTTTATTTCCGGGCAATGATGAAAGTAGGGATGAAATAAGAAAATTTTTAGCAAGGACAGTAGAGATCGTACCAGAGGACGAGGATTTAATAGTAGATGACTTGTTTGACTATATAAGAATAGCCAATGAACATTCTTTTCCAGTAAATATTGGGACACTGATAGGTCATGGTACATTAAGAGGATCAGTTATGGGATTTGATGATAGAAAGGCAAGACCAGAAGAAATGGAAGTAATGAAAAGCTTATTAGATCAAGAGATGAAGAATGGGGCCTTTGGAATGTCATTGGGTTTGATTTATCCACCTAGCTCTTACGGTGATATCGATGAGTTTGTAGAACTTTCAAAGGTGATCAAGGATAATAATGGTATGTTAACAGTTCATATGAGAAATGAAAGTGAAAAGGTAGTAGAGTCCCTTGATGAAATGATAGAAGTGGCTGAAAAATCGGGAGTCCATCTCCATATTTCACATCTAAAAATCATAGGAAAAGCTAATTGGGGTAATTCCCAAATTCTATTGGATAATATTGAGGCTGCAAGGCAAAGGGGATGTACTATAACTTGCGATCAGTATCCTTATCAAGCCACAGCCACTGGCCTAGCTGCCCTTGTTCCAGGATGGGCTCAAGATGGCGGAAATGAAAAGATGCTGGAAAGATTAAAGACTATGGATCCTACGCTTCTAAATGATATATATCTAGAAATGGATCGAAGAGGGGGACCTAGCTGTGTAGGTATATCTTCTACCCTTGGGCATATGCCAGAATTAGATGGCATGAATATCGATGAAATAGCCAAAAAGTTCAATCTAACACCAGAAGAAACTGTAGCTAAAGTTCTTATTGATTGTGAAGG
>JAAYGX010000183.1 GCA_012735585.1 Tissierella sp. | reverse complement strand
GTTATGAACTATCACTCCATGCTCTTTACGAACATGGGAGGCTGTCAACATTTTTCTAATCTATAAAATTTTATAGTGTTTCGTAAATATTTATAGATTATTTATAACTGTTAGTTACCTCCTTTTAGTATTATTGGTGATTATACCCAATACCAAAAGAAGGCAATCAAAATGGGACGGAGGGTCAAGAGTTATAACCCACTAGTAAGCAAAAAGAACCGTCCCCAATGCTTATTATATCAAAAACATACCTACTATCGTTGTAACTACCAATCCTATAACAACAGGTTTAAAGTTTCTTCTAGTCAATTCAAATGGATCTACCCCACATATAGCTGCTGCAGGTATCACTGCCCAAGGGACCAATGTACCTCCACCTACCCAAATGGCAGATATTTGACCTAAGGCTGTAAGAGTAGCTACTCCCTTGCCTAATGCAGCACCAAATAGACTGGCAACAGATCCAGCCAATGAAATACCAGAGAATCCTGAACCGTCTAACCCAGTTATAGCTCCCACTGAAGTAAGTGTTATAGCACCTATACCTTCATTTAAAGGAACAGAATTGGCCAATGCTAAACCTAAATCATTTACTAAACCCTGAGATGTTTCAGGTAAATAGTTTCCGATTACTTGAAGGAATCCCTCATCACCTAAATAGAAAAATGCTGCAATAGGGATTACTGGTCCAAATATCTCAAAACCAAATTTGAGTCCTGTTACTAGATACTTGGTTATTTCTTCTAAAGCTTTATTTTTATGAACCAACATTGAAACAACTATCAGTATAAATATAGCAGTACCACCTATTAATGCTGTAGCATCTCCACCTTGTAAATTTGCCCCTATCATTATAATCACATCGATTGCAAATAATATAGGAATGATTAGAGCTAAAATGTTCTTTGTCTTAGAGCTTAATATATTCTTGAATTCCTCATCTTCTTGTTTTTTATTTTTAATATTATCTGTTTTTTCTACTTTAAGTTTCCCACTTTTTAAGTCTCTTTTTAAGAATATAAATGCTGTAACAGTTGTTACCACTCCCATTACAATAACCAAAGGTAGGCTGGCAGCAATAACTTCTCCTACAGGTAATCCTGCTGCATCAGCTGTAAGCTTCGGTGCCCCTTGAATGATAAAGTCCCCGGATAATGCAATACCATGGCCAAATATATTCATTACCATAGCCACCGCCAATGCTGGTAACCCTACCTTTACAGCTACTGGCAACATAACTGCTCCTATCAATGCTACAGCAGGTGAAGGCCAGAAGAAAAATGATATCACCATCATCAATATACCTATGACCCAGTAAGCCAATGTTGGTGTTTTAATCAACCTAGTAAAAGGTGAAACCATGATCTCATTGATCCCTGTCTTCATCAGTATAGTAGACATGGCTACTATGACAGAAATAATCAATATTGTGCCCATTAATTGTACAATGGCATAAATAAAGCTATTAAAGACTGTCATTATACCAGCGGATAAGGAACTTGTGGCAAATATCCCTAAAAGAAATATTCCTAAAATACAAACAAGAGTCGTATCCCTTTTCCTTATCATCACTACCAAAATCAACATCGTAAAAATCATAAAAAGATAGTGTAATGAGTTAAGCTCAATATTCATATAATCCCTCCTAAATTTGTAATAGTACTTTACAATATGCGGATAATGGAATTATGGTGTGAAGAATATGAAATTTAGGTAGTTATACCAATATTTTTTTGGTATGATAATATATGAATCATAAAAAGATAGGAGTGGATATATGAAAATTAAATGGAATGAAAAGTACAACACTATTGCCATTTATTCGCTGATAGTAGCATTTATTAGTATAGTTTTTTATCTTATAGCTTCTGAGGTAAGTCTATTTAAAATTCAAGTTAGTAAGTACATAAGCACTGTCTATCCAATTATAATTGGACTGGTAATGGCCTATCTATTTAACTTTATATTGGAGTTTTTTGAGATTTATTTACTAAAGAGTATGTTGGCTAAGGAAAAGACTAAAAAAGCAGGTAGATTAATTGGTATTTTGTTAACTTATACTGTAGTAGCTTTTCTACTATACTTATTTATGAAATTTGTTTTACCACAATTGGTATCTTCAATCGTTGGACTAGTAAACGATATTCCATCATATGTAACAGAAATAAGTAGACAAATTATTAAATTTGCCAATGACCTTAATATTCAGCAAGAATACTATAGTATAATATTGGAAAGATGGAATGCATTTGTAACTTATGTCGTAGATTTTGCCACTGGTCTTATACCTAAATTAGGTAACTTTGCAAAAAGTATCCTATCCAGTATATGGAACATCGTACTAGGTGTTATCGTTTCAATCTACTTATTAATTGAGAAAGAAAGATTCATGGCTCTAAGTAGAAAAATAATCACTTCTATGTTTTCTGAAAAAATTAGAGATAAAATCTTTGAATTAACAAGAAGAGGAGATCATATATTCGGCAGATTCTTAAGTGGAAAAATACTTGACTCTACAATAATCGGTATATTAACATTCATCGTATTAACTATTTTTAATATGCCTTATACTATTTTGGTGTCATTCATTATAGGGATAACTAATATCATACCATTTTTCGGTCCATTTATTGGTGCTGTACCTTCTTTTTTCATCATATTATTTGTATCACCAGTAAAAGCTTTATGGCTCTTAGTTATTATACTGATAATACAACAAATTGATGGTAATATTATAGGACCAAAGATATTAGGTGATTCATTAGGAATATCAGCATTTTGGATATTGTTCTCATTACTTGTAGCTGGAAAACTATTAGGATTTGTAGGTATGGTTATAGGTGTACCACTCTTTGTATTTATATATTCTATTATAAAAGATATTGTAGAATATCATTTAGATAAGAAGGGACTACCTAAGGATACCAAGGATTATTATAATTAGATATGTATAGTAAAAGTGATACTGATTTTTTCAGTTACTTGGCAAATTTCCTTTTGAAACTACTTGCTCCGGTAGATAAGGGACATGTATAAAACCACCCCTTATATCGGGATATTTCTTGTCAATTAGATATAGTAGTCCATACATAATGTGGTTGCATACAAAAGTTCCAGCTGTATTAGAAATATTAGCTGGAATACCTGCTTCTCGAATCTTCATTGCCATTCTCTTTATAGGCAATGATGAAAAATAAGCATTTTCTCCATCCTCAAATATCCTTTCATCAATAGGTTGGTTTCCATCATTGTCCTTTATTCTTGCATCATCAATATTTATTGCTACTCTTTCTAAGGAGATATCAAACCTTCCTCCAGCTTGGCCAACACATATGACCAAATCAGGGTTTTCATCTATAATCAACTTCTCTAACATCTCAATTGATTTATAAAAAACAGTAGGAATTTCTTTTTTTATAATTTTCATACCTGATATATTATCCTCTAAACCTTTTATAGCTTCATAGGCAGGATTGATATTTTCCCCACCAAATGGATCGAAGCCCGTTATCAAAACTTTCATAAACTTCCTCCTTAAAATTTTAATGTCATCTACTATATATTAGATATTTACAGACTTCTTTCCCATCTATAAATCTGAAGGATTGATATCCTCTATTAAAAATATATGTATATACTCGTCTATATTGCTAATTATTATATATAAGTAATCCTTAGCTTCTGCCCCATCACGAATTCCTCTGCTTTTTATATAAACTTTATAGCGATAGTCTCCTGTAAAATCTATCTTATTTTCAACTTCTATATTTAAAATACCCTCAATTTCCCTAATTCTTTTTATATAATCTAAGCCTATTTCATCACCCATGAATCCTACTTGCTCAACTATATTTTCTATATCTTCGTTTTTCTTTAATTGAAGTAGTCTAAAATTTTGATGTTGTCCATGCCAGTCGCTATTCTTTTTATTTAGGACTATTTTATAATCTAGATTCAGATTTATACCATGCCTCTCTTCAAGCTTGGCATTCAATCTTATTTTTTCTATATGATTTTTTATAGTCTTATAAGATATGAGAGTAAGTATGAGTAGTATCATAAGGATTATTTTTTTATGTACTTTTTTATCAACCATAGGCATCCTCCATTTAGAAAGCTAATCATACACCTCAGCCCATTATCAAGACTGATTATTTTAGTATATATAAATTGTTAATGATATAAAACAGACAATTTAGTTTTATTTTAAAATATCTTAAAATCCATACACAACAATAGTGAATAACACCATTAATATATTATGAATAGCAAGAATCAAAGAAATATTTACTAAAGGTTTCCCCCATTTGTAAGTGAATATGCTATAGCTATAACAAAGGATAATTCCTCCTAAAATATTTAATAATATTGTATAAAAATATAGTAATACACCACTATGACGATATCCAAAGGTGATAATTAATGCCCCTATAATAGCAGCAATTAGAATGTGCCTTAAATATATGGTTCGCTTCTCTGACCATGATTTTACTAAATGAAGAGTAAATATATATATTATAAACACTTTTATTATTTCAATAATTGTGCTTGCAGCTAGATTTAGTATGGTAAATATGCCTTGCATTGAATAAATCCACTGATAAGAATTAGTATAATCAGTTTGGATAAGCAGGACTTTTATGACTGTTAATATTAATATGGCAAAGATAGTGTATTTAAATTGACATAGAGAGTTTATATAATTATTTACCCTTATTATAAGCTTTTCAATAATATTCAGTTTTGATATGCCTTCCTCTTCTTTCTCTAAAAGATAAAACTTTCTTTGATTTTCTAAATCTACTTTAGTTCTTTGTTTATTGTAAAATCTAGGCACTAATACAATAACTGCAACAATTAAGGCTACAGCCATCATAGTAGAGTATCTCAGTGTCCTATTACCATTTGGCAAGTCTCTCGGTCTTGACCTTATAGCTTCTGTTGTAGATTCTACAAAAATCATACCATCAAAGGTATCTTTGGGTATCATTAGATTGTCAGGATGAATATTTATTTGTTTGCCTGGATAAAGTGCACCTATACTATTTATATGGATTTTTCTACTTAAGAAATCTGATAATATATTGTTTGCCCCAGCATTATCCATATCTAAAAAGCTAATCGGTATTCCCGTTTTCATCATTTCATAGGCATATGTGCCTTCTGGAGTTGAGTCTATATGAAAGTTTGCCAATCCTCCATAAAAATACATATAGGGTCTAGAAACAAAATTACCTTGATAAAAGTCAAATCCAAAAGAATAATAGTCTTCCTTGAAGAAATTCTTTAAGTTTTCACCCATATTAATATATTGGGCATAGCCATTTGAAACATGGCCATTGTGAGCCCATAGCATTATCTTATTATTTCCATAATGCTTATTCTCATAATCTAAAATCCATTTTACATTCTCAGCCATGTAATAATCTCTTTTTTCAAACTCTGTGTAATTTATATAATAATCGATCCATTGGTAAATAATTTCTAGATGCTGTAATATTAATTCATATTCCTCAATAGAAGTTCTGTTAATATAATCATCTCTATTTTCCATAACTTGCTTATGTATATTATCTATATTATGATTTAATATTTTTACGTTTCCCTTATTAGGTTTAGAAATCATTTTAGTAAAGCTTTGTAAACTAATTTTATGTTCATCAACATAAAATGAATCTACTTTTTCTAAATAATTCAAAACATATTCTATGCTATTGCCTATTCCCTGCATATCAAAACCATAGAACTTTATTTGATCGTCAATTTCAGCCTTTTTATTAAATTCTCTCATCCACTCTATCATTTCAGCTACTTCTTTAGTATCCCAGGTCCAAAATGCCATGGCATTTAGACATTCCTCTACAGTCCCCTCTTCATAAAGAATGTAGTCATTAACCACTTGTGAACCGCCAAATTCAGCCTCTATTCCAAATATTCTATAGCCCATTTCTTCAACTAAGAATTCAAATACTCTAAGCTTCATCTGAAAAAACTCAGCCGTTCCATGGGTAGCCTCTCCCATAGCTACTATTTTCTTATCCTTCAAGATTTCTTTTAATGGTATCAAATCTTCAAATCCACTTTTTGCTTCAGTAGTCTTAAGTGGAATAAGATTCTCTTTCAATGCATTAGTTAAACCACTTTCTCCATAAACACCTACATTGGTGAAAATCATAATAAACAATAAAAATATCATCAGAATTCTTCTATTCATAATATTCCTCCCTATTCTTAAAAATTTTTAAGAGTTGTTCTTTTTATCGTTAAAATAAATAATGCATCCACCCATGACAACAATAGCAGCAAGGTTGCCTAGTTCTGGCAAATTAATTCTTGCACCATATGATATAGCCAGATACCATACAAATAAGGTTAGAATTACTGCAATGATTGCTTTACCCATTAGCCTATCTCCCTCATCAAACCAAATAACCACTTATCATAAATCTAAAGGTTTGATATTCTCTATTTTTTATATTGCCTTTATACTGATAGCTTTCTTATGATATTATTATAGCTACTACAAATCATCCTATATAAACCTTCAAGCTATTCTTATTCACTAAGTACCTTTTTAAGCTGTAAAAATAATTCTTCCACTATAGGTACTAATATTACCTCTGACATAAAATTATATATTCTATCTAATTTTGTCACTTTTATGCCTTCAAGCAAAACGGTTTAAAAGTGATTCAAAATTTTATCTTACTTATCTATACTCCTACTTATACTTTTTGAGCAATATCCTGAATACCAAATAATTCTCATCGTCTATCGTATCATTTTGAACCTGAAGCATTCCCCCGTGATTGGATATTATTTTCCTTACATTGGGCAATCCTATGCCTCTTCCATCCTTTGATTTAGTAGAGTAACCTGACATAAATAGCTGAGAGATACCAGAGCTGTTTAAGAATGGATATTTATTCTTGATCTCTATAAGGCCCATATCGTCTTCGGCTGTCAAATTGAGTATCACTTTATTATCCTTGGTATTAGACTCAAATGCATTATTTATAAGATTCCCCACAATCTCCACCAGTTCATAGTCTTTAAGATTTGTTTTGAACTCGTAATCATCTATGATAATGGTGAAGTCTACTCCCATGGCCTCGGCGCTTCTATATTTTTCATATAAAAACCCAGAGAGTATCCTATTATCCAGCTTAATCAGCTTCGTGATTTTAGAATTTAGTACTATATCCTCGGCATAGCCTTTCATCTTTTTTACTGTAGATTCAAGGTTATCACCTGTCATAGCCAGCATTCGTATGGCCTGAATGTGATCATCAAATTGATGCTGCCGATATCTGATTTCCTCCATCAAATCTTCTATGATGGGTAGATATTCTTCATAGGTTTTAAACATCTTTTCATCATAGTCATTTTTAATCAGATTTTTTATGAAGGTGAAATTAGTATAAAATATTCCTATCAAAAAAAGAAAAAAGATATAAAGGTTTCTAAGGTTCTCTGATATGTTGGCATGTTTATATATGAGGATAATTGAAATAATGATAAATATATTGGATACCAATCCGTAGATAAGTCTCTTTCTATGGATTTTGAATTTCATCAATATATTTATAGGAAGATATCTATATATTAAAAATAGCAGAAATATATTCGTCTGCTGTGCCAATAACCAGTCTTTAAAATACAG
>JAAYGX010000182.1 GCA_012735585.1 Tissierella sp. | reverse complement strand
TAATTTACCCTTATTTGGTCTTTCTATCTGGGTAATAAGCTTAAGTAAAGTACTTTTTCCACAGCCACTTTCTCCTACGATTCCCAATGTCTCTCCTTTTTTCAGCTCCAAATCTATGTTATCACAAGCAGTTAAAAGATCGCCCTTATCATTTCTATATATTTTAGTTAGGTTTTTAGCTTCAAGGACTTTTTCATACATAACTAGCCCTCCTCATATCCGGTACCGCATCTATTAGATTTCGTGTATAGATATCTTTAGGGTATCTTATTACATCCTCTGTCTGCCCTTCTTCTATAATTTTCCCATCTTTCATAACCAAAATACGATCAGCCATATAAGCAGCCACACCTAAATTATGGGTGACTATTAAAATAGAAGTATCATAATGATCTCTTAAATCCATCATCTCCTTTACAATCTGAGCCTGTGTCGTTACATCAAGGGCACTAGTAGGCTCATCAGCCAATAACAATTTTGGATTAAAGGTCATAGCCATTGCGATACCTACTCTTTGACGCATTCCACCAGATAGCTGGAAAGTGTAAGATTTCATTATCCTTTGGCTATTGGAAAGGCCCATCTTTTCCAACATCAGCCTTCCCTTTTCCCAAGCATCCTTTTTATTCATATCTTCATGAGTGCAAATATAATCTATAAATTGACTTCCTATGGTCCTTATGGGATTCAGCATAGCACCAGAGTCCTGGAAAATCATCGATATTTTTCTCCCTCTAATTTCTTGCCATTGTTTAGAAGTCCTATTTAAAAGAGATTTTCCTTCAAATAGAATATTTCCTTTAATGATTTCCCCTTTACCTGATAATAGCCCCATAGTTCCTCTTATGGCGCTAGTCTTACCACTGCCACTTTCCCCCACTAGAGCCACAATCTCTTTATTTCCTATTTCCAAACTAAAATTAGACAGGGCTATATTGCCATCATACTGAATAGATACATTCTCATAAATGAGCATATCTATTACCTTCCTGTTGGTTTAATTTCAGTAGTAAGCCAATAATAATCAATCGTAGCGATATCAGCACCTACTACCTTGTCAGCTCTACTGATCATAGAACTGTTGTAATATCCATAAACTATAGTAGCAGCATCATCTATTAATATCTGTTGTAATTCAGTAATAATATCTCCACGCTTTCCATTGTCTAATTCTAACATTAATTTTTCATATAGCACATCATATTCTGGATTAGAATAGTAACCATAGTTCCCGGAATTAACAGAATACCAATTACCTAAATAATCTTGTGGATCACCAACTCCTACTGTAAGAGTATTGCAAGTCCAAATATCAAACTCACCTGCATTTAAAAGTGCTAAAGCTGTATCATAATCCCTAATGTTTACATTTGCTTTGATACCGATCTCAGCTAACTGCAATGCTACTGCCTCTGCAAACTCATTTAAATTACGACTAGTAAAAGTAACTGAATCTAGTTCTATATTCTTACCATCTATTTCTCTCCATCCATCTCCGTCGGTATCTACAATACCTGCTTGATCCAATAGTTCTATAGC
Source organism: Tissierella sp. (assembly GCA_012735585.1). GTDB lineage: Bacteria > Bacillota > Clostridia > Tissierellales > Tissierellaceae > JAAYTL01. The sequence continues at coordinate 11,928 of JAAYGX010000182.1, read as the reverse complement.
TGCCTCTTTATTAAATTCATACGGATTTGATAATTGATCATAATTATAAGCCAAGGATGAAGGAAGTACCGATATTCCAGAAGTATACATACCAGCTACGGTAATATCACACATGGTTTCCTTATCTAAAGCCAGCATAATAGCTTGGCGAAGAGCTTCATTCTCTAGAACCCCTTTATAGTTTAAATAGGAGTTAGCAGTACGAACCCCAGGTGCTATAGAAACATAATATTCTTCATCCTCTGATAATGTGGAAAGATCACTGGCTGTAGTTATATTCTCAACCAAATCAATATCTCCACTCTGTAATGCCATGGCTTTCGTTGAGCTATCATCTATAAATAGAATCGTAACACTATCATATGGTACTTCTCCATTCCAATAATATTCATTGGATAAAAGCTCTATACTAACACCTAAGTTTATCTGATCTACTTTATAAGGACCTGTCCCAATTATTTCATTGTCTGCTACGGATGCATCTATAATGGCGAAATAAGGATAAGCCAAGATTCCAGGTAAATTTGAAGTAGATGATGCACATACTATAGTAACGGTACCTTCAGCATCATCAGCTGTAATAGATTCATATATTAAATATCCGTCAGGGTTTGAATTTCCACTACCACCTTTTGAAGCATCTGTTTGTGCATATAATCTTTCAATAGAGTCCTTTACTGCTGAAGGAGTTAAATCATTTCCATTGGAAAATTGAATCCCTTCACGAATATGTAAAGTCCAAGTCTTATAATCCTCTGAAACAGTGTAACTCTCAGCAATATTAGGCTCTGCTACTACTTCATCGGTAAATTTAAACAATCCTTCCGTAACTCCATATCTTACGCCACACCAACTGGAATTCGTATTCGTTGCTGGATCTAAGGAATCAGAATAATTATAGACTCCAAAGTTTAAATGTGAACCTTCTATCTTTCCATTATTTTTATCCCCACAAGCTGCTAAAATAGTTGTTGATATTAAGAGTAATACCAATAAAATATTAATTTTTAAATTTTTAATCATGCTAAACTCTCTCCTTTTGTCTTTCTTATCTTTTTTTGTAAAACTTGATCCTCACTTTGGGGATCCAATAAATCCCTTAAACTATCTCCCAAAAGGTTAAAGGCAACTACAGTTATAAATATAGCTAGTCCTGGGTAGATCATTAGCCATGAAGCCGATTGCATATAGGCTCTCCCTTCATTAAGCATATATCCCCATTCTATAGATGTGGACTGTGCTCCCAAACCTAGAAAAGAAAAACCTGCCAATTCAAGCATCATACCACCCATATCCGTGGCTGCTGTAATGATTAATGTGGGTAAAACCGAAGGTAACATGTATCTTAACAATATATTATGAGTCCTAGTACCTGACATAAAGGCTGCTTTTATATAGTCTTCATGTTTAATCTTTAGAACCAGACTACGAGCAAGACGTGCATATTTAGTCCAACTAACCATAGTAATGGCAATTACTGCATTGGTAATACTTGGTCCCATTACACCTGCTATGGCTATGGCCAGAGCCATTCCGGGAAATGATACCATCATATCTGCAAAACGCATTATAATTACATCTACAAATCCTCCTAGATATCCTGATACAATTCCCAGGATTCCACCTAATACCAATACACTTAAAACCAATATTAAAGTAGAATATAAGGATGTACGGGTACCATATATAACCCTTGAAAACAAATCCCTTCCCATTCGATCCGTTCCAAATAAATTGTCGCTACTAGGAGCCTTTGTAGCCTCTGTTAAAATTGCTTCATTTGGATTATGAGTAGCAATATATGGTGCAAATATTGCTATTGATACTATGGATAAAACGAATATTAAAAAAATAAGAAATTGTACTTTTTTAGCAATCAATTGTTATACTCCTTTCTTGAGACGTGGGTCTAAATAGCTATAGGAGATATCTACCATTAAATTTACTAACATATATATCAATGCTATCCATAAAATATAGCCCTGTATCAATGGATAGTCCATAGATGTAATGGCTGAAATAGCTAAACTCCCTAGTGCTGGATAGGAAAATATGATCTCCACTACGGCAGTCCCACCTAATAAAGAACCTAAGGACAACCCCAACATAGTAAGCAAGGGCAGCATGGCATTGGGAATAATATGCTTCCAAAGCACTGTAGAAGCAGAAATCCCTCTAGCTAGTGCCCCTGATACATAATCCTGATTCATCTCTTCCAAAATAGCTCCTCGAACTTGTCTTGCATATTTTCCTGCCATTGCAAAACCTAAAGTAAAAGCTGGTAGTAACATCTTTTTAAATCCCATATCTGTAGACACTACTGGCAGTAATCTCAACTTAACCCCAATAAAATATAGTAGAAGCAATCCCACCCAAAAATCGGGCATAGATATACTTAAAAAAGTAAATCCGCGACATATATAATCGATGATTCCATTTTGATGTATAGCGGAAATCACTCCAATGGGTATGGCTATTATTAGCATTATGACTAGTGATAATAAAGCTAAGTTCAATGTAGGGGCTACCCTTTCTGATAACATCCAAGATACCGGCCTACCTTGGGAGTAAGATGTCCCGAAATCCCCCTTTAAACACTTTGAAAGCCAATCACCATATTGGACCAAAAAAGGTTTATTTAGTCCTAACTCTTCTCTCATCTCTTCCATTGCTTCTTCTGACGGAATACTACCTGTGACTGCAAACATAGCTCTTACAGGATCTCCTGGCGCCAGATAAATAAGCAAAAAACTCATAAAACTAATGCCCAATAATACAATAACGATCTGAGTAAATCTTTTAAATAATTGTTTTTTTAACATTCATATCACCACATTCTAGTTTTAGTTGGAACAAAAAAATGCGACAGTTAAGAATATAACTATCGCACCCGTTTTTGTGCATATGTTAAAAATAATAGGGAAATTGTAAGTCTCCTGACTTGCATTATAGAAGTATATCTTCTTACGACTGTATCCTACCTTCCCATGACATATGATACAAACAAAATCTCACAGTGGCGAATTTTATTCAGACAATGGCTTTACCCATTGCTTTGGTACAGTCTCATGCTTACAGTGCCGGTTCGCGCGGGGAATCACACCCCATTCCATCTACACTATTTCCATAGATATATACAAAGAAATAGTGACATATTTCCTTTAAAATTAATTTATCAATATATTTAATATACATAAGTTTAATTTATATAAAGCATTTTAAAGTCATTAAATTATATCTTTAACCCTATGATACTGATTTTTCCATATGAACAGTTTTCTCTTCATCATCTTCTTCAACTGTTATCACAAAACCCATCTTACTCCAAAAATCAAAACCTCCTGGAAGATGTCTATGGGTATGTAAATATATCTTTTCGTATCCACTTTCTTTACAAAATTCAAGGATTTTGTCAAATAAACTAGAGCCTACTCCCCTCCGCCTTAAACTTTCATCTATATAACATCTGCCTAATTCAGCTGTCAATTCTTCTTTATAAATTCCATTGAGGACTTTAAATCTATCTACAAACTGTTTCACAGCGATTGTTCCAATTAGTTGTCCATCTTCATCAAAAGCTCCTATTAAGATGTTTTTTTTATTTTCAATATAAACTTCCTTCATATTTATAATGTCATTGTGATACAGAGGATTTTTATCGGAGTTATATAGTTTTTTAACCATTTTAAAGAGAAAATCCTGTGCTATTGACACTTCTTCTGCACCTATTCTCCTAATTTGAATATGATTTGACATGATCTTCCTCCCTTAGTTTATGTATTTTAAACCTCTTCAATAGCTGAAATAGCGGATAAAAAACCTTCTTTCTTAATAGAAAGGGCTACTGTTTGGTACAAAATAATTCCATCGGTAGGTGAATAATATTCTCCTAATAAATTATCGAACAGATCTTTTATCACCCCTATTTTTTCTCCCTTTTTTACACCATCACCGGCTTTAAAAAAAGGATACCAGCATCCCTCCTCTTTAGCCATAATTTCATTAACTGGTTCAAAATAAGTTATCTCTATGTCTTTTCTAGAATTAATACTATAGACTTGAAGATGATTTAAAACGTTCAAAATTTTCTCGGTATAGGAATCTACTTCTTCTTTACTCCAAATACCCATTCCACCAAGTTCCGTTAAAATACTTGGGGTTCCCTCCAAAGCCGCTCTACTATAAGATCCATTTCTGGAAGTAGAAGCTACTAAATAGGAAAACTCTGATGCTTCTGCTGCCTCTTTGGCTATTTTAGATATTTCCTTATCCACAGCAACAGGATAAAACACTAAAGGTCTTATACTCCCATGAAGATCTGCACCATGCATATCTATGTAAAAGTCTACTTTCTTAGACAGACTATTTAAAATAAAATAAGCTAATCTTTGACTTATGTTTCCCTTTTCATCTCCAGGAAATATTCTATTGAGATTTTCTCTATCTTCAGCTGTAACGGCTGAAAGTCTTTCTCTAAATCCAGAGTAGTTTACAGTATGAATAATGATTATTCTTCCTGTAACATCTTTAGGCCCTATGATTCTACTAAGATTTTTTGAGGTTTCTATTCCTACATATTCAGCACCATGAACCCCAGCAGTTATTAATATGGTTTTGCCCTTTTCTTTTCCCGATATTAGTGTAAAAGGAAGTCTTATATCCGTATTTATCACTTCTAAAAACCCCTGTTTTTTAGTAATACCATATTCTTTGAATAATTATTCCACCTTATAAGTCCTCAAGAATTTCACCTCCCACAAACAATTTAAACAAAAAAACCTCTCTGCTGAGCAGAGAGGATAAGTATTTTAATTTTACAACAAAAAAATACAGATATTTAGATACTCGCTAAACAACAGTTAAATAAATTATAACAAGGCATTCTGACTTAAGTATCTACGCCTTTGGCGACCTTCCCAGTTTCCCAGTGGTCCAAGCTTGCTTATATGCCAAAGACTCCTCTATTACAGCGGCGAGTCCGTACAAGATTTTCACTTGTTTTCTATATATTAAATATATAAACTTATCATAATTTGTATATGCAATTATTATCTGAAAATATAATAACACTAATATTTTTAAAAGTCAAATTATATGATGGTATCACGAGCTTGCAGTGAGTAATAAATGATAAGTCTTTCTTATTAAAATCTATGAACAAACAATCCACTCATTAACTTTGGCTCAAACCAAGTGGATTTTGGCGGCATAACCTTTTCTATATCACTTACAGCGGTTATATCTTTAGTCTGTGTTGGATAAAGCAAGAATGCCACTTTCATATCAGTATTCAGTTTATCCCTTATCCTATCCATCATATCTGCCCCACCAACAAACTTAATTCTACTATCCGTTCTTGGGTCTTCAATTCCAAGGATTGGAGCAAGAATATTGTCCTGTAATATTGATGCACCCAGTGAAGCAATCTTATTATTTTCATCAAATATTCCTTCTTTTGCAGTTAATTTATAATATTTCTCTTTTAAAGCCATTGTAAATTCATGCTCATTCATGGGATGTTCAAGGGACGTACATGATTTAATATAAAACTTTTTTCCCACTTTTTCTAAAAATTCTTCTTCACTGTATCCATTTAAATCCTTTACCATTCTGTTATAAGGCATAATGTAGAGTTCATCCTCTGGGAATATAACGGACATAAAGTAATTGAACTCCTCATTACCTGTATATCCTGGATTTTCTTTTCTCTTTTTTAGACCTACTTTATAGGAAGATGCTGTCCTATGATGTCCATCTGCAATATATAGATTTTCCAAGGAATTAAATGATGATTGTATCTCCTCAATACTTTCTTTTTCATCAACTATCCAAAGCATCTGACGTACACCATCATCGGATACAAAATCAACTATACATTTATGATCTGAAGTCCAATTTTTTATAAATTTTTTAATGTTTTCGTTTCTTTTGTAAAACAAAAATACAGGTTCTGTATTTGCATCGGCTGCATAGAAATGATCGATTCTATCCTGTTCTTTATCAACCCTTGTAAATTCATGCCGTTTAATTTTGCCATCTCCATAATCATCTATGGAAGTACAACCTACAATTCCATTTTGTATCCTACCATTCATTATTTGCCTATAGATATAAAATACATTTTTGCCCTCTTCAACCAGGTATCCTTTCTCTATAAAATCATCCAGGGTATCTTTAGCCTTTGAATATACTTCTTGTGCGTAAGGATTCGTATCCAATGGCATATCTATTTCAGGTCTTATGATATGGATAAAGGAGAAGGGATTATCCTTACCCCTCTCCAAAGCTTCATCATAATCCATAACATCATAGGGCTTGCTAGCTATTTTCGCCTCCAGTCCCTTTGCTGGTCTTAATCCTTTAAATGGTCTAATCTCTATCATCTTTATCCTCCTAAATAGCAATCGATTTTTGTTGTTTCGTAAAGTTCATTACGATATCAATAATCTCTTCCCCAATCCTTTTCTGTGCCTCTTCTGTAGCGGCTCCAATATGGGGTGTACAAGAAACCTTGGGATGATTACAAATCTCAGGATTTGGACCTGGTTCTGACTCATATACATCTAAACCCGCACCAGCCACTTTATTAGAATTCAATGCCACCAGCAGTGCTTCTTCGTCAATAACTCCGCCCCTTGCTGCATTAATAATAAATACCCCATCTTTCATAATCCCAAATTCTTCTTTTCCTATGAGAGGTTTATCTGTTGAAGGCACATGGAGGGAAATAAATTCCGCCTCCTTAAGGACCTCTTCAAAAGGATGGTATTTATATTTATCATCATTGTCAATAAACTTATCATAGAATACAACCTTCATTCCAAGGACTTCTGCTTTATTAGCCAGTGCCCTTCCTATTCTACCAAATCCTATAATTCCAAGGGTCTTTCCATAAAGCTCTACACCAGTGTATATATTCTTATTCCAAACTCCTTCACGCATGGTGAGATTTGAAATAGATATAAATCTTGAAAGACTAAACATATGCCCCAATACAAGTTCTGCAACAGAGTTGCTACTTGCATTGGGCGTGTTTTGAACCATTATTCCATTTTTCTGAGCATATTTTACATCTATATTATCAAGTCCAACGCCAGCTCTTATGACCAGCTTTAAATTTGTACCTTTGGCTGCATCGATCAGCTCTCTATCCACCTTGGTGGCAGATCTGATAATAAGAATATCATAATACTTAATTACTGTTTGTAGCATCTCTTCCTCATAGTGATTGGTATCTACATCCATATTATTATCATTAAAAAAATCCACTGCCTTTTTATCTAAACCATCATTTGCTAATATTTTCATTTTACTACCTCCATTATATTAGATTTTTAAAATATCATTGATATTATTCAATAATTCATTTATATCTTCCACCTGGGTATCTCCCATATGGGCTATTCTAAAGGTCTCTTCCTTCAAGTCTCCATATCCATTGGATATCATCATCCCTCTCTCTTTTAGTCCATTATTTAAATCCTCCACATTGATGTTTCTAGTATTGGCTATTGTTGTAACTGTTCTTGAAAGATGCTGCTCATTTCCAAAAATCTGAAATTTATCTCTCGCCCAGTCTCTTACAATTTTAGCCATATCCAGATGTCTCTGGTATCTATTTTCAATTCCCTCCACATTCAATATATAGTCCAATTGATAATCTAAGGCAAACATATGAGATATGGATGGGGTTGATGGATACTGATAATCCTTCTTGATGATGTGGTCATATAATTTTAATAAATCAAAATAATATCCCCTGTTCTTCACAATCTTTGCTCTTTCTATCGCTTTCTTAGAAAGGCTACATAATGATATGCCAGCAGGAAGCCCTAAGCATTTTTGACTTGAAGTGATTGCAATATCTATGCCTATTTGGTCTAAATTGACCTTATGGCCTCCAGCCGAGCTTACCATATCTAGACAAAATACTAGATCAGGATATTTTTTTATTACCTGGGCAATCTCTTCCATGGGATTTGCAATACCCGTAGAGGTCTCATTATGGGTAATAGCCACCAAGTCATATTTTCCCCTACTTAAAGCTTTGTCCATAAGGTTTGGATCACTTATATCCCCCATATTACTTTCAAAAATATCTGCTTCTATACCGTTGGCCCTTGCAATTTCATACCACTTTTTACCGAAAGCACCTATGGAGAAAACCGCCGCCTTTTTACCTGTACAAGATCTAATAGCTCCTTCCATCAATCCACTCCCAGAAGAGGTAGATAGAATGATCTCGTCCTTTGTATTCCAAACCCTTTGCATATTTTCTGATATTCTTCTCTGTAATTCTGATGCTTCCTTCGTCCTATGACCAATTTGTGGCAATGCAATCTTTGATAATACATCCTCTCTAACTTCTACAGGACCTGGTATAAATAATTTAGTATGCATTATAATTCCTCCTTAAAATAATAATAGCTCCCACCCCTAAACAATAGGGACGAGAGCTATTATGCTTCCGCGTTACCACCCAAATTAACAGATTTATAAATCTGTTCACTCAAATCCTTTATCGCAGGATATACGTCTTATTCATCATAAGATACTCAGAATTGGATTCATTAGATTTATCTGCAAATTCTCACCAACCATTTGCTCTCTGGTAGATAATATGACTAATTACTAGATTCTTCATAGCTCTTTTTTAAATTATTATACAATCAAATTCTCAAAATCTGCAAATCGGGTTAGAACATATAAAAACTCCCGTCCCCCGGTAAAACCTAAGGGACGGGAGAAAGTCTTCCGCGTTGCCACCCAAATTAACAGACCTAGACATCTGTTCACTCGAATCCTTTACCGCAGGATATACGTCTTACTTATTTCATAAGATGCTCAGAAATGGATTCATTAGCTTTATCTGCAAATTCCCACCAACCATTTGCTCTCTATTAGATAATATGGCTAATTACTATTTTTCTTTACCGCATTAAAGTGTTGTTATTATTTTATGATGAAAAAAGAAACTTGTCAAGACTTTTTTAAGATAATTATTTAAATAATTATCCAAAGTTAATTGTAAAACTAAATTAGACCCCTTTTTGCCTAAGAGTCTAATTTAGTCTTACAAATCTATGGGTCTAATTTAATCTTACAAATTCTAAAGACTAATTCTTGTTTTGCTTGCCTCCGGTAATTTATTAAAATCACTTTCAGGTTCTTGTGTCAACGTCGACGCTGTTTGTAGTAAAATATATATGCTCGGATAATTGCTCTTAGGGGGAACTATTATGGCTAAACATTTGACTTATGACGACAGATTAGAAATCGAAGGATATCTTAAACAAAGCTTCTCTTTATCAGGAATATCTAGAGAATTAAATAGGCATAAATCACTATCTCAAGGGAGATATCTCTTAGGTCTACTATCAATAAGAAGGGGTGTTTTGGACGAAATTACAACGCTTGTATCCATAGGTATGACTGTGATATTAATAATTTATGCGAAAAAAGGAAATGTGTAAAAAAACATAAGTATTGTAGATTTTGTACCACATGTAATAGCAATTGCGAGTATTTTAAAGAAGATTCTTGTGAGAGATTAAAATCATCACCATATGTATGTAATGGATGTGAAAACAGGAATAAATGCACTCTTACTAAACGCCTTTATTCAGCTAAAATAGCTCAAAAGGACTATGAAACTTTATTGGTTGAATCAAGGGTTGGTGTTGAAGTTTCTCCTGAAGAAATTGAAAGATTAGATAGAATTTTAAAACCATTAATAGATAATGGTCAATCTGTGCATCACGCTCTTGTAAATAACAAAGATACTATTATGGTAAGCGAAAAAACAATATATAACTATATTGAAATTGGTGCTTTATCAGTCAAAAATATTGATTTACCAAGAAAGGTAAGATATCGCCCAAGAAAAAGGTATCAAATAAGCTACAAGGTTGACAAGCAATGCTTAGAAAATAGAAGATATGACGATTATTTAAAATTCTTGAAGTCTAACAGAGATATTGCAATAGTTCAAATGGATACAGTCGAAGGTAAAAAAGGTGGGAAAGTTTTACTTACGATACACGTTGATACCTCTTTTATGCTTATGTTCATTAGAGATTCTAATGATTCAAGGAGTGTCACTGAGTGCTTTAGAATGATTTATGATGCTGTAGGTGCAGAATACTTCAAGAAGCTATTTCCTGTAATCTTAACTGATAATGGAAGTGAATTTTCAGATCCAAGTAATATTGAAATACAGGGCGAAGATAAGCTAACAAATGTATTTTATTGTCTTCCTTATTCTGCTTTTCAAAAGCCAGAAATAGAAAATAATCATGAATTAATTCGCAATGTAATTCCTAAAGGAACAAGTATGGATGCTTTCAATCAAGAAGATATAACGTTGTTGATGTCTCACGTAAACTCTTACACAAGAAAAAAGCTAAATGATCAATCTCCATTTGATGCATTCAGCTCAAGATACGGTTTTAAGTTAATAAATACATTAGGAATCTCTAGAATTGAACCTAATGATGTTATCTTAAAACCTAAACTATTAAAGTAATATAACTATTATTATCCGGGCTTAATATCTTTAAAAAAGGGGGTCTAATTTAGTCTTGCAAAAATGTTTTTCTATAGTAGACCTCTTAAAGTTATGCCCGAATTTAACTTATACAGTGCTATTATAGCACAAAAAAGAGCTTTAGAAAGCCCGTTTTTGTAAGTTTAATGTATTTTAAAACCTGTATTTTATCAATTTTGTTAATGGGTCTAATTTAAGTCTACAAAGTCTATTTTAGTTTTACAATCGACCAATAATTATCCAATCTTAAACTCTACTTCAAATCTTCTATCCGTAACATAATATAAGGCATTGCTAATTAATTTGCTATACCTTCCTTCAATAATACCTTTGTGAAATTCATTACCTACAAATAACTTGAATACATCTTCCTTTATCTCAATAGGTACTATAAATTAAAAATGGTATAATGGCTATTTTAAACCATTATACCATTTTCCAGCTAGTTATTTAATCAATCATATACTATCTCCTAATAAACCGGTGTACACAGATGTGCATATTTAGGATTTTGTCCTGTTGTTAATCCAAAGAAAATCTCTTTAAGTTGTTTACATACTGGACCTTCATGGCCTGTGCCTACTTGTCTCCTGTCAACTGAAACTATAGGGGTAACTTCCATGGCAGTTCCACTGTAAAACACTTCCTCCGAGTTATACAACTCTGTTCTTGAGACACTTCTTTCCACTACCTCCATCCCCAATTCATCCTTAGCAAGGGTCATTACTAAATCCCTTGTGATTCCTTCCAGTATATGATCTGAAGGAGGTGGTGTGATCAATTTACCTTTCTTAACTAAAAATATATTTTCCCCAGGTCCTTCACATACATTGCCTTGCTCCGTTAAAAATATCGCCTCATCAAATCCATTTTCTACTACTTCTAAATTTGCTAATGCTGAGTTTAAGTACCCTGCCACCGCTTTTGTTCTTGGTGGAAGCATTGTGTCTGATATTCTTCTCCAGCTGGAAACTGCTACATCTAATTCTTCCTTACCAGCATATTTATCTAGTGGTAAAGTATAAATCACTATTCTATCGTCTTCATTTCCTACTAAAGTTGGCCCAAGCTTTGTAGAACCTTTATATACCACCGGTCTTATATATGTTGTAGTCTTGCATCCATTCTTTTTAAGTAGCTCTACAGTGAATTCCATTAGTTCTTCTACTGTATAAGGAATCTTAAAATTTAAAGCCTTACAAGATTCCAAAAGTCTTGTATAGTGTTCCTTCATTGTAAATCCATAAAGTTGGTATTCTTCCTCATTCCAATAGGCCCTGATTCCTTCAAAACATCCTAATCCATAGTTAAATATTTTAGATCTTATATCTATAGTCACAGTGCTTTCTTCTACGATTTCTCCTTGATAAAATACATATGAT
>JAAYGX010000181.1 GCA_012735585.1 Tissierella sp. | reverse complement strand
ATTAGATCCAGTCCATGAAGATATACCTTGTAAGGTATCAAAGAAAACTATATCCCCAGTAAGTGGTGAAGTTGCAAATGCGATAAAATATGAACCAGTATTATTCATAAACCCAGATGTAGAAATAAAGCCGGGTTCTAAAATAGTAGTTATTCAATATGGAACTACTAGGGAATATAAAAGAAGTGGAGAGCCATTTGTATATGAAACACATCAGGAAATAGTGCTGCAAAGGATTGATACAGCATGAGTATTATTGGTATATGGGATACTAAAGAACTTGATGAATACCTGGATAAACTTAAAAGAATATCAGAGGAAGATATACAGAAATTCCATGAAGATACAGTTAAGGAAATTGCAGCAAGGACATTAGCTAAGATTATAGCATTGACTCCTATAGGTGAATATGGTAAAAAGACAGTTGAGTTTATTGCTTATGCAGGTACAGATGATGAAAAAGAAGTAAAATTTGAAGCTAAGTCTAATAAAGTCGGCGGAACTTTAAGAAGGGGCTGGACTGCTAATAAAGATATAGACCCATATTCATTTATAATGGCTAATTCAGAAGTAATAAAAAAAGGTAGAACATATACTCTTATTATCTCTAATAATGTATTTTATGCTCCTCACGTAGAGTTTGGACACAAAACAATAAACGGTGGGTTTGTAGATGGACAATTCATGATGACTATATCAATGGATGAAATGCAAGATGAGCTTCCAGCTTTATTGGAAAAGAAATTTAATGGGTTTCTAGGAGAGTATTTAAAATGATGGATGAAGTTAGAAAGGCAATATTAAGAAAGATAAATAGTTTTAGAGATAGATCTACAACTAAGATTTATAGCGAGGAAATAGAGCAGGATTTCCAAGAACCTTGTTTTTATGTTAGAGAATTAAGATCTAACCAAGAAAAAGAACTAGGAGGTAGGTATAAGAGAGGACATTTCTATAATATACATTATTTCCCCAATCCTAATAGTGAAACTAAAAACTCGGATTTAAGGAAGATGGCAGAGACCTTATATGACCAAATGGAGTATATAGAGGTATCGGGTAGGCCATTAATGGGATTGGATATGAATCATAGAATAGTGGATGGGGTATTGCATTTCTTTGTAAAATACCCAATATTTGTGTATAAAGAAACGGATTTTATACCTACTATGGAGAATTTAGAACATGAAGGAGGTTTAAAAGATGGCTAAAACAAAAGCAAAAGTAGGAGATGTTGAGGTTAAGCTTGTATTTGATAAAACTGAAAATAGATTTACTAAACAACAAGTCCTTGCAAGTAAGAAACTATCTTATAGCAGGGACTTAATTAATGCAATTTTAAAAGAAGATGAAACTTATACATTGAAAGAAGTGGAAACTAAAATAAATGAATATCTAAAAGGTGAAGTAGATTCCAAGGAAGATAAAAGGAAGGTGAAATAGGATGGCATTAGGTGGAGGTACTTTTACAGTACCAAATAAAGTATTACCAGGTGCATATATTAACTTTGTATCTAGGGCTAGGGCTTTGGGTTCCCTCGGTGACAGAGGAATAGTAGCATTGCCCTTAGAAATGGATTGGGGACCTGAGGACGAAGTTATTACTGTAGATGCAGCAGAGTTTCAGAAAGAATCTTTGAATATATTAGGAAATAGTTATTCAGATGAGGAGTTGAAACCTTTAAGAGAAGTTTTTAAAGGGGCTAAATCAGTAAAAATATATAGAATTAATGGAGAAGGTGGAAAGAAGGCAACTGCAAATATAGGTCTGGATGGATTAACTATTACAGCTAAGTATTCAGGAACTAGAGGTAATGACATCAAAATTGTAGTACAAGCTAACATAGATGATGAATCCAGTTTTGATGTTATAACTTATCTAGGTACATCCAAGGTAGATACTCAAACAGTAAAGGGTGCAACAGAATTACAAAATAATAATTTTGTAACATTCGGTAAAGAAGGTACCCTAGAAGCAACTGCAGGAACTCCTTTAACAGGAGGGGAGAATGGCGCTTCAGTAGGTGAAGGGTATAGCAAATTCCTAGACAAGATAGAATCAGAAGACTTTACCACTCTATTATATTCAGGGGAAGATGATATAACTAAATCCCTATTTGATAGCTTTACTAAGAGATTGAGGGATGATGAAGGAATCAAGATAACTACAGTATTATTTGACTATGCTAAGGCTGATTTTGAAGGTGTTATATCAGTAAAGAACAATAAGGAATTAGTTTACTGGGTAACAGGTCAAGCAGCAGGGGCAGCAGTTAATGAATCCCTTACAAATAGAAAATATAATGGAGAGTATGAAGTAGATATTAAGTTTAAGGAAGGAGAATTTAAACAGTTTGTCAAAAATGGTGAATTTGCTTTCTACCAAGATGGTGATGATATTAGAGTATTAGTAGATATTAACACATTTACAAACTATGAACCTAATAAGAATGAAGACTTTAGTTCTAATAGGGTTATTAGGGTCCTGGATCAGATTGCAAATGATACAGCTAGAATATTTAGTGATTACTATTTGGGTAAAGTCACCAATGATGATACTGGAAGAAATCTATTTAAAGCTGAATTAGTAAATTACCATGAGCAATTGTTAAATATTAGGGCTATTGAAGATTTTGAAGAAGAGGACATAATTGTACTTCCAGGAGTGCAAAAACAAGATGTTATTGTGAATGAGATAGTTCAGCCTACAGATGCAATGGAAAAATTATATATGAGTGTAGAAGTAAGATAGGAAGGAGAGATGATATATGCCTTTTATGAGAGCAGAGGATGCTATATCCGGTAAAATGGGTAAGGCATTCGCAACAATAAATGGAGAAGTACATGAAATGATGTATCTTAAAAACATTGAAGCAACAGCAGAGAAGAATAAAGTAGAAGTGCCAGTCTTAGGTAGGACAGGTAATCAACATAAAGCTGGCGGCTGGAATGGTACAGGATCAGCTACAGTTTATTATGTAACTAGTAAATTTAGAGAATTAATGCTGCAATATATAAAGACAGGTAGAGATTTTTATCTTGATATATTAATAGAGAATAATGACCCTACCTCCAGTGCTGGAACACAAACAACTATTTTAAAAGGTGTTAACTTTGATAGTATAGTGATGGCCAAGCTTGATATAGAATCAGAAACTCTAGATGAAGATCTAAGCTTTACCTATAATGACGTAGATATGCCTAATAAGTTTAGGCCAATAGGATAGGAGGAATATAGATGAGTGGATTAAATGCATTTTTAAGTCAAAATGCTATACAAGTAGAGAATGAAAAACACGTAATATCAACTAGATTTGTAGATGAGGAAGGTAAGCCAATTCCATGGGAAATAAGAGCTTTATCTGAAAATGAAAATGCAATGTTGAGAAAGACTTGTACAAAAAGAACTAGAAATAAGGGTGTTGTAACTACAGATACTGATTATGAAGGATATCTAGCAAAATTGGTTACTGAATGTGTTGTATATCCTAATTTAAAAGATAAAGGATTACAAGAATCCTATGGAGTATTAGGAGCTGAGAACTTAGCAAAAACAATGCTAACAGCCGGAGAGTATTCTGAGCTTCTAGAAAAGGTACAACTTGTTAATGGATTTGATATAGGAATTGAAGAACTGGTTGAAGAAGCAAAAAACTAATAATGGAGGGGGATAGTGAGGCTAACTATGCTTACTACGCTCTCCATAAACTTAAAATAAGGCCAAGAGATTTTAATGAGATGGATATATATGAAAAAGCTTTTGTGATAACAGCAATAGATATAAAAATAGAAAATGAGAAGAAAGAAGAAGCAAAGATTAAGAAATAATGGGAAAACTCCTTTATGATTTGATATAATTGATATAGTCATAAGGGGGGATAAGATGAGGTTGATTAAAAAAATTATAAATCTATTTTTAAGTCAAGTAGATGAAGAACACCCTATTTCCACACAGTCTAAAAGAGATATAAGGTTTGAAAGTATTAAGGCGAATGTCTCTAATGGTGTAAATAAACCTATCGAGATGTCCGAAGATGAAGAAATGTTTATAAAAGAGTTGATATTAAGGATAGATGCAACTCATGATAATTACAACTTAAGTTTTGAAAGACTTAGTGATAAAACCTTTAATGTTTGGTACAATTCGTATTATCTTGGGAAAATAAAACTTCAAGGCAAGGACACATATATGCAAATCCTATATGGAACTCACGGAGCTAATGCAGTAAGAGAATGTAATTTGAATGAATATATAAAGCATATTGATAGCTGGATTGAAAGAATAAAGTTCCTAGATACCATTTAATATAGACTAAGACAATGGAAAACACTCTTATAATTTGATATTATAGATATAATAATCTTATAGGGGTGATGTATATGGCTAAAAACGCAGTAATAGCGGGGGATTATCAATATAAAATGCTAGGGTCATCTATGAAATACTTAACTATTAAAACGGGGTTTAGGAAAAGTATACCAATAAATAAGGAGACTGTAGAAAGATATGAAGTGATAAATGAAGAGCATAGGACTAAAGCTATGAGTGCTATTGGTAGAGGTATGGTAGGATCCTTAGCTTTAGGTCCTGTTGGATTGCTAGCGGGACTTTCTGCTAAAAAGAAGAAAACTTATCTGATAGCAATAAAATTCAAGGATGGGAAAGAAAGTTTAATTGAACTGAATAACCTACTATATGAACATCTGGTTAAAACTTTATTTTAAAATCATTAACAATTAGCACCTGAAAGGGTGCTTTTATTATACCAAGAAGTAGGTGAAAGTATGGCAAGCTTAAGAAGTAGTATCAATTTGATAGATAATGTGAGTAGAACTCTAAACAGAATAACTGGCAATTCTGATAAAATGACTAGGAGTATAGAAAACAGTCAAAGACAAATGAATAAAAGGACAGATTTTGCTAAGAATTTAAGTAGAAATGAACAGAAACTAGAGTTATTGGGAGCACAATACGCTCATCAGGCCAGAGAAGTTCAAAGGCTGTCAAATGAATATCAAAGAGCCATTGAAATAAAGGGAAGATATCATGATGCTACACAAAAGATAGAAGGTAGATTACTTTCAGCACAAGCCGCAGAAATAAGGTTAGCTGATGCAGTTGAAAAGGCAGGTAAAGCCTTTGAACAACAGCATAATGAAATGAAAAGGAATATAGATAGTAGTGGCAGTTTAACTAATAAGCTACAAACTCTAGTAGGTACGTATTTAAGTTTTAGAGCAGCTAAAAGAGTATTAAGAGACACTGTAGGTGCTGCAGGGGAATTAAATCAAAGAGTTGGAGTAATGCAAGCAGCCTTTGGTGATGCAGACATTGGCAAGCATTATTTTAATAGGTTGCAGATATTTGCAATAGATGCAAGAAAAGACATAGAAGAATTAACAGATGTAACTAAGAATTTTATGCAAGTAACAAGAAACACAGATAAGCTTATGGGATTGACCAAAGGTGCTAATAGGTTTGCTATGAGAACTGGAAGCATTGGAAGTGCCGAAAGCATTATGCAAGAGGCCATGAGGGGTGAATATTCTAGGTTACAAAGGTCTCTACATTTAACCGATAGTCAAATTGAGCCATTAAAACGGGCAGTACAGCGAGGAAGTTTAGATGGAATCATATCAGCATTTGACCAAGCATTTAATACTGCAGGACTAACTGATGAAATTCAAAAAGCATATCAAGATAATCCGTTGCAGAAATTTTATAAAATGTTAGATAGAACTCAATTGGGTATGGCTAGGGCAGGGGAAGAAGCTTTACTAAGGTTGGAACCAGTTTTAGACAAGATAAATAATTGGCTACAGTCATCTAATTCGGATCAATTCTTTGGAGGTATAGCGGCGGGAATTACATTGATAATAGATAGTATAAACTGGTTAACTAATATAGTAACAAGTAATTGGGATATTATCCAGCCAATGTTATTAGCAATAGCAACTATATATTTAATGAGTATTACTAGACAACTTTGGGGCATGATAGCACCTCTAAAAGCAAACACCTTGGAATGGTTTAAAATGAATCTACCAATACTCTTAATAGCAGCAGCAGTATTCATATTCATAAAAATATTAATGCAAGCTGGAGTGACGGCAGACCAGATAACAGGATTTATAGGTGGTGTGTTTGGAGTGCTATTTGCATTGCTCTATAACGGAGTGGGTTTTGTTTGGAATACATTTGCTAATTTTGCGGAGTTTCTTGTCAACTTATTCATAGATCCAACGTATGCTATAAAAATGCTATTCTATAATTTAGCCATGGATGTATTAGGATTTTTCAATGGTTTATTTAATGGAATAGTTAGTGGGCTTAATTGGGTTATAGACAAAATGAATAAATACCTAAAGACAGATATAGGGACGGTAGAGTTAAAGTTCATGGACAATGCTATATCGGCATTAGAAAGAAATAGACCAACTAGTGATAAGAATGTATGGGAAGCTACTAGAATGGAATATAAAGACTTAGCTATCGAAGCTACTAAAGGATATAATTTCGGTGCATCATTGCCTGATAGATTTTCAACTGGATTAAGTAGTATAGAAGATGCAATATCTAATTTTGGAAAACAAGAAGATATATGGAACTCTATGCAAAATGATACCTTGGGATCCCTAGATAAAACTACGAAAAAAAGTGTAGATAAATCAGAAGAAGATTTAAAATGGATGAGAGATTTAGCAGAGCAAGAGGTAATAAATAGATTTGCTACTGCTACATAAGCACCACAATTATCGTTTCAGTTTGGAGAT
>JAAYGX010000180.1 GCA_012735585.1 Tissierella sp. | reverse complement strand
TCAACTCTAAGACTAGAGTTAGACAATGGCATTGTAGATGGAAAGCAAAAGACTTTATCTAAAAGCTTCACTAAGGTAAAGACTGATGCAGCTGATGAAGATGTACATGGTACTGCTATTGCCATAGCAGATCTTCAAAGCAAAGACCTTATAAGGGTCAAAAAGATTGAAGAAGTATCATTGATATCTCAATAGATAAAGGTGATATAGGAGAAAGGGAGGTGAGATAATGGAAAAGAGGAAATTAGAAATGGAATTTATAGATGGAATGAACAAAAGATTCCGCCTAAGTCTAGATAATCCAAAGGAAGACCTGGATACTATCCAGGTGGAAGCAGCAATGGATGAGATATTAGCAAATAATATCTTTGTATCCAACGGAGCTGATTTAGCAGGCTTTGATGCTGCGAGGGTTATCACTACTGTTGTTGAAGAGATGGAGTTTTAAATATAGGATAAATTAAGAATGGCCTCTAAAATTTTAGAGGCCATTTTCTTTAACTAAAATTAGTCCATTTCTTTAATGGTGTATTTTGTAGAATGACTTTAGGCTAAATTTAATATATAATAGTAAAGGCACTAATTTATAAAAATATGAAGGTAGGTAGTTGAATGTTAGGATTGATTAAGTTGTCTCCAGTCTTTTTATTGTCTGGGTTGATGATTGGAAATAATATTTATGATTTAGGACTTGATATTTTAGTCATTGGTCCAATAGTAACCATTTATGCTGCAATAATCGCTTATATTACAGAAAAGCTCAGCTTTGATGATATACTTGACTCTGCAATTAAGAATGTAAGTGATATGCAATTGGTTTTCTTTATACTTATGTTTGCCTATGCTATGGCTGAGGTGTTCATGTCAACTGGAGTAGGAGCAGCTATTATTAATATGAGTCTTAAGCTTGGTCTCACTGCTAGAAGCCTAGGTGTGACAACATTTTTGGTCACTTCGATATTATCTGTAGCCACAGGTACCTCTTGGGGAACCTTTGCAGCAACAGCGCCTATATTTCTATGGCTCAATCATATGGTTGGTGGAGATGTAATCATTACTCTAGGAGCTATAGCTGGAGGGGCTTGCTTTGGAGATAATATTGGTCTTATTTCAGAGACTACTGTTATTAGTTCTGGAATACAAGGGGTTGAAGTTATCCATAGGATTAGGCATCAAGGTGTTTGGTCTATATTATGTTTAATAACAGCAGCAATTTTATTTGTTGTATTTAGTTTGGGATTATCTTCTGTACCAGGAGATGCATCAAATGCAATTGGACAGATTCCTGCAGATGTATGGGAGAATTTAGTTATTGAGAGTCCAGCTGCCATCAATTTATTGAATCAGGTTCAATCAGGAGTATCCCCAATTATGATTATTCCCTTGGTATTGGTATTGATAGTTGCTTTTAAAGGTTTACCAACTTTAATATGTCTGGGAGTTGGAATATTATCATCCTTAATCTTTGGGCTTATGGCAGGTACGGTGGACTCTTTAATGGGATTTGTTGATTTAATATATAATGGATTTACAGAAGCTGGATCCTGGGTCATAATCATGATGATGTGGATGGGAGCATTTGGTGGTATTATGGGTAAAATTCATGCATTTGATCCACTGTCTAAACTGGTTGTAAAATTGGTTAGAAATGTTAGGCAGCTGATGTTTGCTAATGGTATCTTATCCATAATTGGAAATGCAGCCTTATCAGATGAAATGGCACAGATCGTAACCATAGGTCCAATAATAAAAGAACTTACTGAAGATAATGTAGAAGCTAGTAAAGAAGATATGTATACTTTAGCCTTAAGAAATGCTACTTTTTCTGATGCATTAGCTGTTTTTGGCTCACAATTAATACCATGGCATGTTTATGTGGTCTATTTTGTAGGGATTGCAAATACAG